>CADEGB010000011.1:0-16298 GCA_902826755.1 uncultured Gemmatimonadota bacterium | reverse complement strand
TAGAGTCTGCGGATGCTCGCCCGCCTGTTGGCTGATGGAGTGAAGGTGTGGTTTGCGCCTCGAGCGTTCTCGATCGGGGCGGCGTCGTTTCCGCGGGGCGCGTTCCTGGTGCGCGTGGCGGCCAACGGATCCGACGTGCACGAGCGCGTCAGTCAGGCCGCGACGGAAAGCGGCGCCCGGGTCACGCCGCTGGCCACCACCGCGGTGGACACCGGCACCGATCTTGGCAGCAACAGCGTTCGGTTCCTGGAGGCGCCGCGGGTCGGCTTGCTGGGTGGCCCCCCGATCGGGGGGAATTCCTTCGGCTTTGCCTGGTTCGCGTTCGAACAGCGGCTGGGCTATCCGGCCACGCCGATCGACGTGCCGGGAATGCTGGCCGGGGCCCTCGAGGAACTCGACGTCCTGGTCATTCCGAGCGTGTCGGGGGCGGGTCTGGACCGGGTCCTCGGCGACCAGGGGCGTGAGCGGCTGACGAGCTGGGTTCGCGCCGGGGGAACGCTGATCACAATTGACGGCGCCACCGCTTGGCTGGCTCAGGATCGGCTGGGGCTGGCCCGAATCCGGGTGCGGGTCGACAGTGTGCGGGCGGACAGCGCCGGTGGCGCGCCGCTTCCCGCCCGGGTGCCGGGAGCGATCGTCCGGACCACGTTCGACACCCTCTCGCCCCTGTTGGCGGGGGTTCGGGGAGGCGATCTGCCGGTCATGGCCAACGGGGCCACGATTCTGACGGTTCCGAAGAACCTGTCACCTGGCGAGGCCGTGGTCCGGTTTGCTCCAGTGGCGCGGCTCCGGCTGGCCGGATTTCTCTGGCCCGAAGTCCCCGCCCGGTTGGCCGAATCTCCCTACCTCTGGACCGAACGGGCGGGGCGGGGGCGGGTCATCGCGTTTGCCGCCGATCCGAACTTCCGCGACCTCTGGCGCGGACTCCTGCCACTGTTCGCCAACGCGGTCTTCTTGGGTCCCAACATGTAGCGGCTGGCCGGGGGTTCCATCCTGCAACCTTCGAAACGGTGTTGGCCACCTCCGGCGTAGGGTCAATGCAGGCCTCAGTCGTCTCCCTTGCGGCACGCCCGGCGCCGGTGGAAGTTTCCCGACCCCGGCGCCGTAGCCAAGTGGTAAGGCAGAGGTCTGCAAAACCTCCATTCGGCGGTTCGAATCCGCCCGGCGCCTCTTCAGCCCCCTCTTGGAGGGGTCCATGTCACACCGGTCGGTTGCCGCCTTTTCGGCGCTGGTCTCCCTCGTTTTCAGCGTTCCCGATTCCGCCACCGGGCAGTCGAAGACCGCCGTGATCTCTGGTCGGGTGGTGTCGGCGGATGGCGACCCCGTGGCCGGAGCCCGGGTCCAGCTCCTGAACATTCGGAAGGCCCAGGCCACCGATTCGGTCGGGCGGTTCCGGTTCCCCGACCTCAAACCGGGCTCATACCGAGTCGAAGCGAACCTGATCGGGATGTCGCCGCTGTCCGCGTTGGTGACCGTCAACGCCGGTGAACTGAAGGACATCGAGTTCCGGACCGATTCGCTGGGCCAGTTGTTGCCGACGATTTTCGTGGAGGGAGAGCCAGAGCCGCAGGTGCTGCGGATCCTGTCGACCTTCGAGCGGCGGATGGCGCACGGGCACGGTCGGTACATCACGCGCGACGCCATCGAACAGCGCAACCCGGTCAAGATCATGGATATGATCCGGTTCCTGCCCGGGGTTCGGAGCGACTGTCGCGGCTTCGTGTGCCAGCTGCGTCTCAATCACGATACCAGGGGCTGTTCGCCGGCCATTTTCGTCGACGACCAGCAGACTCATATCACCGTGCTCGACAACACGCCGCCGTCGGCGATCGAAGGGGTCGAAGTGTATCGAGGCCCGTCCGAGACCCCGCCGGAACTCAACAACGAGACCGCCCGGTGCGGGGGCGCGATCGCGATCTGGACCAGACGGGGGAAGCGCCATGATCCGTAACCTGCGGTGGGTGATGACGGCGTCGGTGATCGCGATCGGATGGCCGGCCGCGATCGAGGTGGCGGCGGCGCAGGCCCGGTCGGCCGGGATCCGGGGCATGATGGTGACGGGCACCCCGCGGCGACCGGTCGAAGGGGCTCGGATCAGTCTGGTCGGAACGGCCCTTTCCGCGGTTACCGACGCCAAGGGGCTGTTTTCGTTCGACGACCTCGACCCGGGGCAATACGTCATCCAGGCCGCCGCGATCGGCTTCACCACGCTGAGTTCGCCGCTGATGCTCAAGGAGCGGGAGACCCTCGAGATCGAGTTCGAGGCGCTCGAGGAAGCGGTCAAGCTGCCGGAGCTGACGGTGGAGGAGCGCTCCAATCATGGCCCCGCCGATTGGCTTCGTCGCAAAACGGAAGGGCGGGGGCGCTACATCACCCGCCAGCATCTCGAGGAGCGGCGGGCCGCCACCATCGCGGATGCCCTCCGGAGCGTACCCGGGCTCCGGATCGAATGCCGCGGGTCCCATGTCTGCGCGGTCCGGATGGTGCGGGCGCCCCGAGGATGCGGGCCTGGCTACTTCATGGACGGGATTCCCACCGACCCAGCGGCTCTCTGGCTCACGCCGGTGACGCAAATCGAGGGGATCGAGGTTTACTCGGGGCCGGCGGAAACGCCGCCCGAGTTGGAAGGGGCGTCGTCGCGGTGCGGGGCGATTGCCTTGTGGACGCGGCCGCCACCACCTCGGCGGCCGCGGGAGAAGAAGCCCAAGAAGGGCGAAGCCGTCGACACCACCACCGTTCCCGCCGACACCACCTCCTTGGGGCGGTTCACCCCCAGACGGTGACGACGGGTCAGCGGGCGGCGAGCGATCCCATCTTGGCCTCGATGCCGCCGAGCAGGGATCGATAGGACGCCGCGAACTTGGCGACGCCGTCCTCCTCGAGGAAGGCGGTGACCTCGGCCAAGCTGACCCCGGTTCGTTCCAGCGCCACCAGTCGTTCGCCGGCACCGGCAATGGCCGCCTCGATCCGGACCTCGGGATTCCCGTGGTCCCGGTAGGCGGCGTACGTGTCCGGGGGCAGGGTGTTGACCGTGTCTGCCGCGATCAAGGCTTCGACGTAGTACACGTCCGGATATTTGGGGTCCTTGGTGCTGGTCGAGGCCCAGAGTGGGCGTTGCCGCTCCGCGCCCCGGGCGGCCAGCGCGGCCCACCGCGGGGTGGCGAGCGAAGCCTGGAAGGCCTGATAGGCGAGCGCCGCGTTGGCGATCGCCACGGTGCCGCGGAGATCGGCGGCGCCCCGTTGTTCGAGGATCGGGTCGATCCGGGTGTCGACCCGGCTCACGAAGAAACTGGCCACGGACGCGATGCCCGACAGCGGTTGGCCGGCGGCCATCCGCCGTTCGAGGCCGGCGCAGTAGGCGTCGATGACCTGGCGATAGCGATCGACGGCAAACAGCAGAGTGACGTTGACGTTGATGCCCGCGGCGATGCACTCGGTAATGGCCGGGAGGCAGGCGGCGGTTCCCGGGATCTTGATCATTGCGTTGGGGCGGCCGAGCGACGCCCAGAGTCGGCAAGCCTCGGCGACGGTGCCCGCGGCGTCGGCTGCCAGGGTCGGTGACACTTCGAGCGACACCAGGCCGTCGCGGCCGCCGCTGGCGCGGTAGACCGGGAGGAACGCGTCGCAGGCGGCTTGCACGTCGGCCACGGCGAGCGCTTCGAACACCGCCGCTGGTTCGAGTCCGTCGCCGGTGAGGCGGCGGATGTCGGCGTCGTAGTCGGCGCTTCCGGCAATGGCCTTCTCGAAGATCGTGGGGTTCGAGGTCATCCCGAGGAGCCCGTCGTCAGTAATCAGGCGGGCAAGCGTTCCGGAGCCGATCAGGTCGCGGGTGATGAAGTCGTACCAGGGACTCTGTCCGAGGCGGCCGAGCCGTACGAGGGGATTGGTCATCTCAGACACTCCGTTGGTGGGCTCGTCGAACCGCGGCCACGACCTGGTCGAGGGTAAAGCCGAATTCCTGGAACAACCGGTCGCCAGGGGCGGAGGCGCCGAAGTGGTCGATGCCGATGGCCTCGCCTCGCTCGGTAACCCAGCCTAGCCAGCCGAAGGTCGACGCGGCCTCGATCGATACCCGCGCCCGGATGGCCGGGGGCAGGACCCGATCGCGGTACGCGGCCGGCTGAGCCCGGAACAACTCCCATGACGCCAGCGAGACGACCCGGGTCGGCAGGCCCCCATCGGTCAGAGCGCGGGCCGCCGAGATGCCGAGCGGGAGCTCCGATCCAGTGGCGATGATGATCGCCTCTGGTGGGGAGGCCGGCTCGAACACCGGGTAACCGCCGAGCCGCACGCCGTCGGCTGGCGCCGCGGAGTGATCGATGGCGGGGAGTTTCTGGCGGGACAGAATGAGCGCGGTCGGCCCGTCGTGGCGTTCGATCGCGGCCCGCCACGCGGCGGCCGTCTCGGCGGCGCTGCCGGGTCGGATCACCGCCAGGTTCGGGATCCCGCGCAGCATGGCCAGCTGTTCGATCGGCTGGTGGGTCGGCCCGTCTTCCCCGACGCCAATGGAGTCGTGGGTGAACACGTAGATCACCGGCAGGTGCATCAGCGCCGCCAGGCGGATCGACGGTTTCAGGTAGTCGGCAAAGACCAGGAAGGTGCTCCCGAACGGTCGGATGCCGCCGTGGGCGGCCATCCCGTTCATCGCCGCGGCCATCCCGTGCTCGCGGATTCCCCAGGCCACCGTCTGACCCGGACCGGCCGCGCTGAACACCGTGGCGCCTTTGATGGCGGTGCCGGTGCTGCCGGCCAGATCGGCCGAGCCGCCGACCAGGTTGGGAAGCACCGCCGCGAGGGCGTTGAGCGTGGTACCCGAAGCCTGACGGGTGGCCAGCGAGTCGGTCGGCTTGAAGGTCGGGAGGACCGCGTCCCAGTCGAGGGCCGGGGTGCCGTCGAGCCACCGCGTCAGTTCGTCGGCCAGGGCGGGGTGGGCGGCGCGATAGGCGTTCAGAGTCGTCTCCCATTCGCCGACCAGCCGATCGCCCCGATCCCGCACCGTGGCCAGGTGAGTTCTGGCGGCCTCGGGCACGTGGAATGGGTCGCGGGGCCAGTCGAGGATGGCCTTGGTCTTCTCGATCTCCTCTTTGCCGAGCGGCGCACCGTGGGCTTCCGGCGTGTTCCGCTTGGTGGGCGCCGGATCGCCGATGATGGTGCGAAGGACGATCAGGGTGGGCCGTTCGGCTTCGGCGGCGGCGGCGGTCAGGGCCCGGTCGATGGCCTCGAGGTCGTTGCCGTCGTCGACCCGGAGGACGTGCCAGCCGTAGGCCTCGAACCGGGCGCCGACGTTCTCGGAGAACGAGAGGCCGGTGGTGCCGTCGATGGTGATCCGGTTGTCGTCGTAGATCAGGGTGAGCTTGCCGAGTCGGAGGTGACCGGCCAGCGACGCGGCTTCGCTGGCGACGCCCTCCATCAGGTCACCGTCGCTCACCAGTGCCCAGGTCCGATGGGCAACGATCTCGTGTCCCGGCCGGTTGAACCGGGCGGCCAGGTACCGCTCCGCCATCGCCATTCCCACAGCGTTGCCGACGCCTTGGCCGAGGGGGCCCGTGGTCGTCTCGACGCCCGGGGTGTGGCCCCGTTCCGGGTGGCCGGGCGTGGCGGATCCCCACTGACGGAAATCACGGATGTCGGCGAGGGACACGTCGTAGCCGGTCAGATGGAGCAGGGAGTACAGCAGCATCGACGCATGGCCGCACGAGAGCACGAACCGGTCGCGATCGCTCCACTCGGGTCGAGCCGGGGCATGACGGAGGTGGCGGGTCCAGAGGACGTAGGCCACCGGGGCCAGCGCCATCGGGGTTCCCGGATGGCCCGACTGCGCCTTCTCGACGGCGTCCATCGAGAGGGTGCGGATGGTGTTGATGGCGGTCCAGGCAACGGGGTCGAACCCGGGGGCTGCGGGCATGGCGGAACGGGACGCGGCTGAGACCGACAAGCGCGCTCCTGTGGCTGACTGAATGAGTAATTGAGAGGCGGCGGACGGAGGGGGAAAATAACGGGGGCCGCCGCGATGCAAGGAACGCCCGGAAAGGCCGGTCCCTGATCTCCGGTCGCTCGTCCTGTTACCTTTCCCAACCGTGCCGAAACCGAATCGCCGCCGCCGGGGAACACCCTCCCCCGCCGCGGCCCGCAGTTCCGAGACCCTCCGCCGAACTGGCAGCAAGTCGTATCAGGGGTTCCGCGACTCCCTCATGGGGATTCACGGCCCCGTGTGCGCCTATTGCGGCCTCAGCTTCTCGGCGGACGACATCACCCTCGACCACGTCCAACCTCGGAAGGGCAAGATCGCCTACGATCGGTCGGACAACCTGGTGCTGGCGTGCAAGTCGTGCAACGCCGCCAAGGCCGACATGCCCTTCCTCGGGTTCATCCTCGCCCGCCGATCCCGAGGGGTCTTCCTGCTGCACTATGGAGACCACCTCTCCGACGGCATCAAACAGACCATTCGAGACCTGGTCGAGAAGCCGATCCTCTAGCGAGGATCGGCTCCCTTCACCACCCGGCCGCCCAGCATGACCCAGGTGGGTCGCTCGGTGGCGGTGATGTCCTGGAGCGGATCGCCGGGGACGGCCACCAGGTCGGCCAGCTTCCCGGCTTCGATCACGCCTCGATCGGTCCGACCCAACGCCTCCGTGGCGGTGACGGTGGCCGCACGGAGGGCCGCCAGCGGGGTCATCCCGAACTTGACGTAGAGGGCAAACTCGCGGGCGTTCTCGCCGTGGGGGTAGACCCCCGCGTCGGTTCCGAACGCCACCTTCACGCCCGCGGCAATGGCCTTCCGGAGACTCTCCCGGGCAATCGGCAGGATCGTCTCGGCTTTGCTGCGGACCAGCGGCGGGAGAACCGCCAGGTTGATCCGATCGACCAGGTAGGTGGTCGGGACGAGATAGGTGCCCCGCTGCTTCATCAGCGCAATGGCTTCGTCGTCGAGTTCGGATCCATGCTCGATGGTGGTGACGCCGGCCCGGACCGCCGCCTTGATGCCGGCATTGCCGTGGGCGTGCGCCGCCACCCGGATGCCGTGCCGGGACGCCTCGGTCACGATGGCCTGGAGCTCCTCGTCGGACAACTGCTGGGCGCCCACCGGTCCTTCGAGTGAGAGCACGCCGGCCGTCGCGCAGATCTTGATGACTTGCGCGCCATGTTTGATCTGGTAGCGGACCGCGCGGGTCACGGCCCAGGGTCCATCGCCGACGCCGTCCTCCGGGCGCTGTTCCCGGACGCCGGGCGCGAAACCGGTGACGTCGCAATGTCCCCCGGTGATGCCGATCGACTCGCGGGCCGGAATCACCCGCGGGGCCACCAGGGTTCCGCGCTCGACCGCATGCCCCAGCGCCACCGTGGCATCCCCCCCGAAATCGCGCACCGTGGTGAAGCCGGCCATGATGGTCTTGAGGCCGTTGGCCGCCGCGCCGAGGGCCGCGTCCGCCTCGGTGGAGGTGACCGCCCGCGTGAACGCGCCCGCGGAGATCTCACTCGAGAGGTGAGTGTGGAGATCGATGAACCCGGGGAGCAAGGTCACGTCGCCCAGGTCGACGACCCTGCCGTTCTTCGGTGCCGTGGCCGGATTGACAGCGGTGATCCGGCCGCCTTCGACGACGACGGTGGCGTTGGTCACCAGGCGACCGGCCACGACATCGAGCATCCGGGCCGCCCGAATGACGGTGGGCGGGGCGGCGGCGGTCTGAGCGGCGACGGGCGCGAGCGGGGCGGTGACGCCGCCCACCGCGAGGGCGAGCAAGACGGAAAGCGAACGCATCGGGGGCTTCCGGAGTGAGGTTCGGGACGATGGACCGACTGAACTTGGACGGGGCCGGCTCGACCGGCAACCCGGATATGTTTCCCTCGATGACGGACCCCCGACCGGACCGGCCGCGGTGGCGGCGTTGGCTCACGCTCTCGAACCTGGTATTGCTCGCGCTCTGGGCCTTCATCCTGGTACGGGTCGGGCCCCATCTGGCCGCGGTGGTCGGGTACGAAACCGGCGATCGGAGCCGGCCCGCCTATCAGGTCACCACGCTCGACGGGGGGATCATCGGCGCGGACAGTCTGGCCGGCAAGGTCGTTCTGGTCAATTTCTGGGCAACCTGGTGTCCGCCGTGCCGGGTCGAGATGCCGTTGCTCGAAGCAATGCACCGCCGCCATCAGGATCGGGGTCTGGTGGTCCTTGGCCTTTCGGTGGATACCGAGCCGGCCGAGCGGGTTCGGGCGTTCCTCGCCGAGCGGGGCATTTCCTATCCGGTGGCCATCGTCGGCCCGCGGGAGGCAATGGCGTTTGGCGGGGTGGCCGGCTATCCGACCAGTTTTCTACTCGACCGCCAGGGACGAATTCGCCAGCGAGCCATGGGCCCGCTGGCGATGGCCTCGTTCGAACCGGCGGTGCGCCGGCTCCTCGAGGAACCCGTCGGATCGGCGCCTTAGCCGAGCGCCTCGGTGACGATCCGCTCCTGCTCGACCGTGTGGGCGTGGTGGCTGCCCTCGGCGGGGCTGGCCCGGTCCGGGCGGCCGACATAACGAAGCGCCGCGCCGTTGGGCAGCAGTGGGCGGAGGCGCGACTCCACGAAGGTCCACGGCCCCATGTTCCGGGGCTCTTCCTGACACCAGATGATGTCCCGGGCGTTCCGGTATCCGAGGAGCGCGGTGGTCAGTTCCGGTTCCGGGAACGAGTACAGCTGCTCGAGCCGGATCAGCGCCGGGCGGGGCCCGGTCATCTTTTCGGCCGCGGCGGCGAGGTCGTAGTACACCTTGCCGGAGCAGAGCACCACCCGGCGGACGCCATCGCCACGACCCGCGGTGACCGGATCGTCGAGGACCGGCTCGAACCGGCCGCCGGCCAGGTCGGCCAGCGAGGAGCAAGCTTGGGGTAGTCGGAGCAGGCTCTTCGGCGTGAAGATCACCAGCGGCCGCTGTCGGTTCCGGCGCGCCTGCCGTCGGAGCGCGTGAAAGTACTGGGCGGCCGTGGTGCAGTTCTTCATCCGGATGTTGCCTTCGGCGGCGAGCTGGAGGAACCGCTCGATGCGCGCGCTCGAATGCTCCGGGCCCTGGCCTTCGTAACCGTGCGGGAGCAGCATCGTGAGTCGCGACGTCACGCCCCACTTCGACAGGCCCGCCGCCAGGAACTGATCGACGATGACCTGGGCGCCATTGATGAAGTCGCCGAACTGCGCTTCCCAGATCACCAGCGCGTCGGACGCCGTCATGGCGTAACCATACTCGAAGCCGAGGGTGGCGAGTTCCGAAAGCGGGCTGTTGTGGATCTCGAAGGACGCCATGGCGCCGGGCAGCCGCTGCATCGGACAGAGGGCGGTGCCGGTTCCCGCGTCGTGGAGCACCGCGTGCCGGTGGCTGAACGTGCCTCGCTCGGAGTCCTGGCCGGTGAGTCGAATCGGAACCCCCTCCGCGAGGAGGCTCGCGAACGCGAGCGACTCCGCGTGGCCCCAGTCGATGCCGCCCTCCGGTCCCATCGTGGCGCGTCGGCGCTCCAGCTGGCGCTTGAGCTTCGGATGCACGGTGAAGCCGTCGGGGTAGGTCAGCAGCTGCTCGTTGAGCGCGGTCAGCGTCTCCCCGTCGACGGCCGTGGCCGGGTCCTCGCGGACCACCTTGTTCGGCGCCGCCTCGGCCGGCTTGGGGGCCGAGAGCGAGGCCTTGAAGCCGTGCTGGAGCTCGACCAGATGCTGATACGCGGCGTCGTATCGTTGCCGCGACTCCTCGGCCGTGAGCACCCCTTCGGCCACCAGCGCGGCCGCGTACCGCTCCCGGGCCGACGGATGGCTTCGGATCTTCTCGGCCAGCACCGGTTGGGTGTAGGCCGGTTCGTCGCCCTCGTTGTGACCGTGGCGGCGGTAGCCGACCAGATCGATCAGGATGTCCTCGCGGAATCGCTCCCGGTACATCATCGCCAGCCGGACGGCAGCCAGGCACGCTTCGGCGTCGTCCGCGTTGACGTGGATGATCGGCAGATCGAAGCCCTTGGCCAGATCGCTGGCGTGCCGGGTGGACCGGGAGTCGATCGGGTCGGTGGTGAAGCCCACCTGGTTGTTGGTCATCAGGTGGATGGTGCCGCCGGTTCGATAGCCGCGCAGGGCGCCCAGGTTGAGCGTCTCCTGGACGACGCCCTGGCCGGCAAAGGCGGCGTCGCCATGGATCACCACGGGCAGCGCGGCGCTCGGGTCGTGGTAGGCCTGGACGGCGTGACGCTGGGTCTGCTTGGCGCGGGCCCGGCCATCGACCACCGCGCCGACGAACTCGAGGTGGCTCGGGTTGTGGGCCAGCGAAACCGCGATCGACCGTCCCGACCTGGTGATGAACGCCCCTTCGGCGCCGTGGTGGTACTTCACGTCGCCGGTGCCCTCGTCTTCGCCTTCCTTGCCGGCTTTCTTGCCTTCGAACTCGGCGATCAGGGTGACGTAGGGCCGGCCCAAGGTGTGGACCAGGACGTTGAGCCGGCCGCGATGGGCCATCCCGAGGACGACATCCCGGGCGCCTTGATCCGCGGCGAGGTCGATGATGCCGTCGAGCATCGGGACGAGCAGGTCGACGCCCTCGATCGAGAACCGCTTCTGGCCGAGATACGCCTTGTGGAGGAACCGTTCGAACGCCTCGACCTGGATCAGGCGGTCGAGGAGTTCGAGCCGGGCGTCGTTGTCGAGCGGGCGGCGGTGGGCCCCCGACTCGATCTGCGCCCGGAGCCAGACCCGCTCCTCGTGGTTGGCGATGTGCTCGACCTCGTAGGCCATGGTGCCGCAGTAGGTGGCCCGGAGGTTGGGGAGCGCTTCGGCCAGGGTCTCGCCGGGGCAGGCGATCCGGAGCACGTTCGACGGTACCCGCGTCATGGTGACGGCGTCGAGTCCGAGCGGGGTCGGGTCGAGCGCGGGATCGCCGAGCGGCTCGGAGCCTAACGGGTCGAGCCGGGCGGCCAGGTGGCCGTGGGTCCGGAAGGCCTTGACCAACCCCATTCCCGCCGCCACCGCGGCGAGGTCCGCGGCCGGCACGGCTCCGGCGGCTGGCCCCGGCATCGGAATCGCCGCGCTGGGCCGTTCGGTCCGCGCGGGTGCCGCGACGGCGGGCGCGGGCTGGGCCCCGATCATCACGCCGAGGGACTCGGCGACCAGTTCGTAGAACCGCTCCTCGCCCTGGAGGAGGCTCTCCATGGTGCGAAGGAACTCCCCCGATTCGGCGCCCTGGATGACCCGGTGGTCGTAGGTGCTGGTGATCATCATCACCTTGGCGATGCCCAGCGACCGGATCTGCTCGGCGTCGAGACCGGCGTATTCGGGCGGGTACCCGATCGAACCGATCGCGATGATACTGCCCTGACCCGCCATGAGCCTCGGCACCGACGCGACCGTGCCGAGCCCGCCCGGATTGGTCAGCGTCATCGTGGCGCCGGCAAAGTCGTCGGGCATCAGCTTGTTGGTCCGGGCCTTCTCGACCAGCGCCTCGTAGACCCCGTGGAAGCCGCCGAACGGCATTGCCTCGGCGTGTTTGATGACGGGGACCACGAGGCCGCGAGTTCCGTCCTTCCGTTCGGCGTCGACGGCAATGCCGAGGTGAACGCCGTCGGGGGTGTTCCGGTGGGGGACGCCGTCGACCATCGCGAACGTGTTGGTCATGGCCCGGTGCCGGTCGGCGGCCCGGACCAGCGCGTACCCGATCAGATGCGTGAACGAGAGCTTCTCGGTTCGGCCCGCCGCCTTCAGGGCGGCATTCAACTCGGCGCGACGGCTCTCGAGGGTGCGGACCGCGATTTCCCGGAAGGTGGTGGCGGTGGGGACCGTGAGGCTTTCGTTCATGTTGGCGGCGAGCCGGGCAGCGGGGCCCTTCATCGGCTGACCACCGCCGGCTGGGGCCCCGCCGTTGGGTGACGGCGCCGTCGCGGCCGACCCGCCATTGGGGCTCGGCGGCGGGGCCGGCGGCTGCTCGCCGACTCGTCCGGCCTCGAACAACGTCCGCCACTCCGGGGCGACCCGGCTCGGGTCCTTGAGGAACTCCTCGTAGATGGCCTGCGCGAAACCGGCGTTGGCCGTTTCGAAGACGTTGGGATCGATGAAGCGCTCAGCCATTCGTCATTCTCGCCGTCGACAGCATCAGGGTAACGTCAATTGCGGTCGGAAGATAACGACCGGCCCCGGGGAATGGCGGTGGCGACTTCGCGGTATCGCTCGACCTCCGCGCGACGCCGTTCGTCGTCCCAGCCGAGTTCCCGTCCCATCAGCCGCGCCACCCCCTCGGCGGCGGCGAGGCCAGCGTCCGGTGTCTCGAAACCGACCGATAGCCGCCGCAACAACACGTCGTCGAGCCGACGGGCGTACTCGTGGCGGACGGCGTGCACCACTTCGGCGCCGATCGCGCCGTGGAGCGGATGCAACGTCCCGGTAAGGTTCGGCCACTCCCGGACCAGATCGTACAGCCCCGTGGTTTCGGACCCGTATTGCCCAACCAGGTGGGCCACGGTCGGCTCGGACAGCCCGGTCTTGACGCCCTGGGCAAAGAGCGTCTCGATGCTATAGGCATCGCCACCTGGCAGCGGTTCTGTAGCGCTTCGGGTTTTCATCGGATCGCCGGCGCTGGGGCGGCTCAGGAGCCCGGCGACCAGATCGAGGGTTTCGATGCCCATCCGCCGGAAGGTGGTAAGCTTCCCTCCGGCAACCGTGACCAGCCCGCGTTTCCCGGTCCCGATGTGGTGTTCTCTCGACCGGGCGCCGGGGTCGGCTCCCTCGGTGACGAGGGGGCGGAGGCCGGCCCAGGACACCGAGACGTCCTCGAGGGCGAGTCGGGCCGAGGGGAAGATCGCGTTGGCGGATCGGAGCAGGTACAGCATGTCCGCCTCCGTGGCCGCCACCTGGTCGGGCGACTCGGTGGAGTCGGTGTCGGTCGTCCCGACGTAGGAACGATCGCCCCAGGGGAGGATGAACATCACCCGGCCGTCGATCGGGCTGAGGAAGGTGATGGCGTGGTGATGGCCGATCCGGGAGCGGGGGACCATGACGTGGGCGCCGCGGCTGGGCCGGAGGATTGGCCTGGCCTCGAGGTCCTCCAGCCGCCGGATCACATCGGTCCAGGGGCCGGTGGCGTTGACCACCACCCGGGCGTGCACGGTGCCCTGGGCGCCGGTCAGCTGATCCTCCAGAGTGGCACCCGCCACCCGTCCCGATTCGATCTCTAACGCCGTGACACACATATGGTTGGCTACGATCGCGCCATGGCGCGCCGCCGACCGGATGGTGGCGAGCGCCAGGCGGGCGTCGTCGCACTGGGCATCCCAGTACAGCGATCCACCCCGGAGCCCCTTGTCCTTGAGGAGGGGCTCGTGATCCAGGACGGCTCGCTTGCTCAGGGCCCGGTGCCGGCGCACATTTCCGCCCAGGGCCAGGAGATCGTAGAGAGTCAGGCCGGCTTCGAGCTTCCATCGGGCCACCCGGTCGGTGGCAAAGACCGGGAACAGGAAGCCCAGGGGCCGGACCAGGTGCGGCGCGATTCGGAGCAGGACCCCGCGTTCGGCGAGGGACTCCCGGACGAGCGACCATTGGCGGTGCTCGAGATACCGGAGACCGCCGTGGATCAGGCGGCTCGATCGGGAACTCGTGCCTGACGCGAAATCGCCGCGTTCGACCAGCGCGACCGAGAGGCCCCGGTGGGCCGCTTCCCGGGCGATGCCGGCCCCGGTAATGCCCCCGCCGATCACCAGGAGATCGAAGCGGCGGGCCGACAGGTCCCAGATCGTTGCGCGAGCGGAAGGGTTCATTCTCTGTCCATCGACTCCTCGGTTCCCGTGCTCGGATTCGAGCAACGTCCCAGCTACTGGTTCACCGCCAACGCCGCCCTGATCACGCCGGGAGCGCGGGTCCTCGACGTGGCCTGCGGCACGGGCCGCCACGCCCTGGCCGCCGCGACCCTCGGCGCCAAGGTCGTCGCGGTGGACCGGGATGCCGGGCGCCTCCGCCAGGCTCGCGACGAGGCGTCCCGCCGTCGGCTTTCGGTCGAGTGGATCGAAGCCGACCTCGAGAAAGCCTGGCCTGACCTTGGCATTTTCGACGCGGTGATGCTCTTCAATTACCTCGACCGTCCCCGGATGGTCAGGGTCATCGAGGCGGTTGCCCCCGGCGGCGTCCTGCTGTTCGAGACCTACCTCGAGATTCAACGCCAGCTGGGCTGGGGCCCGACCCAGGACGCCCACCTGCTCAAGTATGGCGAGGCGACCGGACTGGTGGCACCGCTCACGGTCGTTCACGGCCGGGAGGCATTCGAACCGGCCGACAACGCCCAGTGGGCCGCCGTGGCAAGCGTGCTGGCGAAGCGACCAAAGTAAACATGGCGGCCCGCGAAGCGGTGATCCTGGCGGGCGTTCGGACGCCGTTCGCTCGCGCGGGCACCCTGCTCAAGGACGCGAGCGCGGTGGCCCTGGCCCGGCATGCCGCCCGGGAGCTCCTTTACCGGACCGGCATCCGGCCCGATCAGGTCGACGAGGTCGTGTTCGGCCAGGTGGTACCGAGCGTTCTCGCGCCGAACGTGGCGCGGGAAGTGAGTCTCCTCCCCCAGTTCCCCCGCTCGATTCCCGCGTATTCGCTGAACCGCGCCTGCGCCTCGGCCGGGCAGGCGATCACCAACGCCGCCGACCAGATCGTTCTCGGCCACGCCGATGTCGTCCTCGCCGGCGGGGTCGAGACGCTGTCCGATGTACCGATCCTCCACTCCCGCCGGATGGCCGACACCCTCGTCGCGGTGAGTCGGGCCAAGTCGCTGGGTCAGCGGCTGGCGCTCTTCTCCCGGATCCGGCCCCGCGACCTGGTACCGGTGGCACCGGCCATTGCCGAGCCGTCGACGGGCGAATCGATGGGTCAGTCGGCGGAGAAGATGGCCAAGGAGAACCGAATCGGCCGGGAGGCCCAGGATCGGGTGGCGTTGCTCAGCCATCAGCGGGCCGCCGCCGCCACGGCCGATGGACGCCTCACCGCCGAGATCGCCCCGTGGTTCGGGGGGCGCGGCGGGGACGAGGTGATGACCAGCGACAACGGGATTCGGGCCGACACCTCGCTCGAGGCGCTGGCCGCGCTGCGGCCGGTGTTCGATCGCCGCTACGGATCGGTCACGGCGGGCAACTCGTCGCCGCTCACCGACGGGGCCGCCGCGGTCCTCCTGATGGAACGGTCCAAGGCGGCGGCGGAGGGAATGACGCCGCTCGCCAAGATCCGGAGCTACGCGGTCGCGGCCGTCGATCCGGGGTGGCAGTTGTTGATGGGACCCGCCTACGCCGTCCCGAAAGCCCTCGACCGAGCCGGGATCACCTTGGCCGATTGTGGGCTGGTCGAAATCCACGAGGCCTTTGCCGCCCAAGTCCTCTCGAACATCGAGGCGTGGGGCTCCCGGGCCTGGGCCGAACGACTGGGCCGTTCGGCACCGGTCGGCGAGATCGATTGGGAGCGGACCAACGTCCTTGGGGGGTCGATCGCGATCGGTCACCCCTTCGGTGCAACCGGCGCTCGGATCGCGACGACCCTGGCCAACGAGATGGTTCGTCGCGACGTCCAGTTCGGCTTGATTTCGATCTGCGCGCAGGGCGGGATGGGTTTTGCCATGGTGCTGGAGCGCGTCTGATGGCGATCCTCTCGGTCGAGCGACGGGAGCAGGGGGTGGCCGTCGTCACGCTCGACGTGCCCGGCGAGCCGGTCAACACGTTCAGTCACGCGCACGCCGCCGAACTCGGGTCGACGCTCGATGGTCTCGGAGCCGATCCAGCGGTCCGCGCGGTCGTCATCCGCTCCGGCAAGCCCGACAGCTTCATTGCCGGAGCCGACATCAATCAGTTCGTGGCCTTCGTCACCGCAGCCGACGCGGAGGCCTCGAGTCGCCAGGCCCATGCCTTCGTCGACCGGGTCGAGGGGTTCCCCAAGCCGATCGTCGTCGCCATTCACGGGGCGTGCCTTGGCCTCGGGCTCGAGTTGTCGCTGGCCTGCACCTGGCGGGTGGCGTCGGACCACCCCAAAACCCAACTGGGCCTTCCCGAGGTGCAACTCGGCCTGCTTCCCGGTGCCGGTGGGTGTTACCGATTGCCGAAGCTGATCGGAGCCCGGGCCGCCTTCGACATCATCCTGGCCGGCCGAAGTGAGCGGGCGGCGAAAGCGCTCAAGCTCGGTCTGGTGGACGAGGTGGTGCCGCCCGCCATCCTGGTGGACGTGGCGGTTGCCGCCGCCGACCGGCTGGCGCGCGAAGGCCGGGCCCGCCGCGCGGCCCGCGGCGGCATGCAGGCCGCGCTGCTCGACCGCAATCCGGTCGGGCGTCGTCTCGTCTATCGAGGGGCC
>CADEGB010000010.1:14066-32970 GCA_902826755.1 uncultured Gemmatimonadota bacterium | reverse complement strand
GTCGGTTCGGCTACCGGAGCGGAGTCGAGTGCCGCCGTCGGTTCGGTCACCGGAACGGACTCGAATGCCGCCGTCGGTTCGGTCACCGGAACGGACTCGAATGCCGCCGACCGTTCGGTCGCCGGAGCGGAGTCGGCCGCCAGGGTCGGTTCGACCGCCGGCGTGGGTTCCGGGGCGGGCTGACCGAAGAGGCCGACCCGATCGATCCCGCCAGCGATCGCGGGAGGGATCACCACCGGGGCCATTCCCGCGAACGACGGGGTGACCGAAGTTGGCCCGGCAAGCTCGAGGCCGACGGCCGGCGGCACCACGGGCGCGGCGATCGTGACGATCGGGGCCGCGGGTGGAAGCGGGGCGGCGAGTTCGAGACTGGTTTGAACGCTCGGTTCCTCGACCGGGTCCGCCACCTTGGCTTCCACGGCGGGCTCAACCGACAGCTCGGCCGACTCGGCCGGTGGCGGCGTGAGTTCGAGCGAGGGTCCGCTCGGGAGTTCGGGCTCGGCCGATCCGCCGACCGGCATCGAGTCGAGCCAGGCGGTAATCGGCGCATCGCTCGGCGCGGACTCGGGTTCCTGCTCCTCGACCTCGTCGTCGACCTGTTCTTCGGGCGGCGTCAGCGTGGCCAGCATCGCGTCGATGCCTTCGACCGCGAACGACTCGGCATTCCGGCTTTCGGCCAGGGAGTGGCGGGTAATCAGCGAGTTGCCGCGGCCGTCCTGGCCGACGCGGGCCAGAGCCGCCAGCGTCTCGGTGATCTCCTCGCTCGGGACCGGCTTCCGCAGGTAGGCGGCAAAGCCCGCGTGCCAGAGCTTCTTGGCGTCGCCGGGGCTGCCGACGGCCGTGATCATGACCAGCGCCAGGCTTGCCAGCCGAGGGTCGGCTTTGACCCGCATGGCCAGGTCGACGTGCAGGGGCCGGACGGCGTAATGGGAGAAGACACACGCCTGATAGGGGTCGCCGATGGCACTGGCTTCCCGCAGCTCGTCGAGGAGTTGCTCGAGGTCCTCGAGGAATTCCGCGCTCCAACCGACCGATTCGAACTGCTGGGCCAGCCGGCTTCGGCTCGACGGATCGGCCTCGATGATGAGCACGCGGCCGGCGCGGGTCACCGGCGTGTCGCCCGCGGCGGTAAGGCTCTGCGGCTCGGCGGGGTGGAGCGGGAGCACGAACCAGAACCGGCTGCCGCGTCCGGGCTCGCTGTCGGCGCCGATTTCACCACCCATCAGCCTGACCAGTTCGGCCGACAGCCGAAGCCCCAGCCCCGTGACGCCGAACGAGCGGTACGGCGACGCGTCGACGGGCACGTAGTCCCGGAACACCCGGCTCAGGCGTTCGGCCGAGATCCCGATGCCGGTGTCTTCGACCGCGAACCGGATCGCGGGCACTCCGTCCCGATCGCCCTCCGGCATGACCCGGATCACGACTTCGCCCTGGCTGGTGGCGTTGACCGCGTGGCCCACGAGGTTGCCGAGGATCTGCCGGGTCCGGCCCGGATCGCCGATGACATGGCGGGGCAACTCGGGCCGCCAGTCGACCCGGAGGATGAGCCCGCGTTCGTTGGCGCGCGGCGTCAGGACGCTGGCCGTCTCCTCGATCATCGCCTTGAGATCGAACGGGATCGGTTCGACGACGAGCCGGTTGGCCGAGACGCGGGCCAGGTCGAGCACGTCATTGAGGATCGTGGCGAGACTCTCGCCGGCGGTGTTGACGCTCTTGACGTACTGGCGCTGTTTGGGCGTCAGGTCGTCATCGAGCAGGAGGCCGGACATTCCGATGACGGCGTTGAGCGGTGCCTTGATCTCGTGGCTCATGGCCAGGAGGTACTCGCTCATCCCCGGCCGTTCGGTCGGCGCGGGGGTGCTCGGGATTCGGGTCAGCTCGCGTTCGGTGTCGGTCATGGTGGTCTCGTGGTCTCTCAGGCCCCGCTCCGGGCCGCCATCAGTCCGTCCAGCACGCGCTGGACCCGCTCCCATTCACTGCGAATCGCCATCGCTTCGGTCCACGCGGCCGGTCCGGCCGCTTCGCCCGCCACGGCGCATCGGTCCGCCAGCGGTCCCGCGCCGATCAGTGCGCACATGCCTTTGAGGTCACCACTGCTGGTCCGCAGCGCGGCCCAGTCGCCGGCGCCGGCGGCGCGCTCGATCGCTTCGATCCGGGACGGCGCTTCGGTCAGAAACAACGTCACCAGTTGGGTGCCGAGTCCGGAGCCGTCGGCCAGCGACGCGGTCAACTGTTCCAGCGTGACCTGGTCGATGGGCGGGGTGTCGGCGGTGGTCGTGGTGACCGGCTGCGGTCGCGGCGCCGGTTCCGGTCGCGGCGCCTGTTCCGGTTTGGTGTCTCGTTCCGCGGGCGGCGCGGCTGGGCTGGCGGCGGCCGCGGCGCGATAGGGCTGCAGCGCGGCTTCGACCGGGGTCCAGGCCCGCTCGATGGCTCGGACCAGATCGTCCGACGATTCGAGGTACTGACTCTCGGCGGCGTCGATCAGGTCGCGACAGGCTCGTTCGAGGTGGAAGGCCTCGAGCGCCGTGGCGGTGGCCTGGATCGTCGTGGCGATCGCGGCGACGGTCCGGATCTCTCCCGCCTTGGAGGCGCCGCGCGCTTCCTTGAGGCGGGCCGGCAGGTCGGCCAGCGCGATCCGGGCGGCCTTGAGGGCGGTCTGGTCGCCGGCGGCCAGCGCGGTGGTGACGGTGGTACCGACCGGCGGTTTGGTGACGGACGGGTCGTCGAAGTCGATGGTGACGGTGGCGTCGGCCACCAGCTCGACGGATTGCGCGCCCGAGGGCCGCGCGGGGGCCGGGAAGGCCGGCGTCGGCTCGGTTTCGAGCGAGAACGAGGCGGGATCGGTCGCGCCCCAGTCAGGCTCGCCGTCGGCGGATCCGGTGGCCGGCGCGGCCATCGGCGCGGGTTTGAGCGGAATCGAAATCCAGCGGCGGACCAGGAAGCCTTCGGCCCCAGCGCCGGCGGTTCCGCCTAACGCCGCGGCCAGGAAGTGCGCGGCGCGACAATCGAGGAGGGGATCGGGGCCGTCCGCGGCGCCGGTGGCGAGCGCGGCCTCGATCCGGGCCATCCGGTCGGTCCGGGAGTCGGTGGTCTTGGCCTCGACCACGATCCGAACCAGGTCGAGTGCCACCCGGTCGGGCTGTTCGGCGCGGATCGCCACCCGCGCGGCCGAACCGGCGGCGGCGATCAGCCGCTCGACGGCCGACCGGATCAGGACGCGATCGCCGATGACCCGGTCGGGCACCCCGGGCACGATTGACAGATCAGAGCCGGGCGTGGCGTTGGCCACGTCCTGGAGAAGCGCGTAGAGATCGAAGGGCCCGGGGTCGGCAGCCAGCGAACCCGCCAACCCGTTCCCGATGATCTCGAGCGGGCGGCGAATGGCCGGGGCAACTTCCGGCGGCAGGGTTTCGGCGACGCCGGCCAGGAATCGGCCGGTGGCCTGACGATCGACGGCTCGGTTGGCCTCGACGGCGGCCACCGAGGCTTCGGCGGCGCGCTGCTCCGACCGATCCGCGATCCGTCCGGTGATCCGGGCCGGCGCGCCGGTGTTATCGGTGCCGACCACGGCCTCGAACCGGACCGGCGACCAGTCGCGACCGGGTCGGCGGATCCGGACGTTGGCCGCGAACTGGGCCGGGGTCGGCGCGGTGGCCCCGAGCCAGGCCAGCAGGGCCGGGGCGTCGTCAGGGTGGAACCGATCGGCGAGAGCCGGGAGTGGATTGGAGGCTTCCTGGTCTCGGAGTCCGAGGAGGTCGCGGAACCGGGCGTTGGTGGTCCAGTCGCCGGAGGCCAGATCGCGTTCGAAGAGTCCGTCGATGCCAGCGCCGGTCAGCCGTTCGAACCGCTCGGAAGCGGTTCGGGACACGGAAGTGAGCCGGTTCAGGGCCGAGGTGATGAGGGTCCATTCGGTGGCCGGGGAGACGGAACCAACCAACCCGGGGACCTGACCCTGTTGGACCGGCGTCAGGATCTCGGCCAGGCGAGTGGTCGGTCCGACCAGCCACTTCATGGCAAGAACCCAGGCGGCCGCGGTCAGCGCCACGATGGCCAGCAGGGCGATCACGGTGGCGGTGAAGATCCGGGATTCGACCAGGCGGAACTCGGAGCGGCTGGTCGTCAATCCGGCCAGCGTGTTCTGCTCGGCGAAGATGTCGGGCAGGGTGAACTCGACCCGGACGCTGTCCTTGGTGCTGGCGTCGACGACCCGGGTCCGGAACGGCGCCTTGGGCGCGTCGAAGGCGTTGAGCTCGAGTCGCCCCGAACGATCGGCGGCGGCGGGGGCGATGGCGGTCTGGTTGAAGGGCTGCGCCACGACCAGGTAGCCACGGATCGGCTGGGCCGCGTCGGTATAGTTGGTGGGGAGAATCGGTACGCCGGCCACCCAGTACAGCTGGTCGCCTCGGCGGATCAATCCGACGGCCGGCTCCCGGTTGTCGAGAATCCGGAACAACGGGTTCGAGGCGGCGACGGCCTCCAGACCTGGAGTCGTCGGATCCGACCAGGCAAACAGCCGGGTTCCGGACAGGTCGAATACGCCAATGAACCGGTCACCATACTGCGCCGCGAACCGTTCGGCGAAGTTGGGGCGGATGAACGAATCGGGCGGGGCAATCCCCTTGCCGACGAGCGCGTAGAGTCCATCGGCAAAGCCGGCGTCCATCAGGCGGGTGCGGTCGCGGCCGACCAATCGGTCGAGGCGGATCCGGGTTTCGGTGGCGATCCCGGCGTACTGGCTCCGTTCGAGTTCCCGGACCGCGCTGCTGGCTCGGCCCAGGACCAGGGCGGAGATCAGGACCATGACCAAGCCGAGGGCGCCAACGCCGGCGGCGAGCCTGGCCTTGAGGGTGGCCAGGCGGGGTCCGCCCCGGCGGGCGGGCACGACGGCCCGGCCGGCCCCGGTTTTTCCGGAACGGGCTGGTTTTTCCTTGGTCTCAGCGTGGTCCTGCGCCATCAGCCAAACCCCACGGATGTCATTGAGTTGGTCGATCTCCCTACCACTCATTGCATATCTTGGGCGCGTTTTTTTTCAGGGGCTGGACCGAGGTGGGCGACGGCTGGGTTATGTTATCTCAGTGCAGATCTTTTCATCTAGTAGTTGTATATCACACTTCAGCTTGAACCAGGTTCGATTGGTGCCAGCTAAGACGATGAAATGCAACAACATTCACTGTCACGATCGAACCAGAATCCTGCCTCAGAACTGCGCGCCGTCCCGGGATAGTTCAGGCAGGAAACCTGACTGGTTCCCACCGGTCTCAAGGGCCGAACGGATCCCCCGACGGCCCGTCCCGGCCCGGTCCTCTTGGATTTTGCCTCCCAGAGATTCGACAGTTGTCACGGGTTGGCTTCCGCCACCGGAAGCCGAACGACCGTGGTTTCCCAAGCAAGAACCAGCACCGCCGATCCGGGGGTGGTTCCCGGTTCCACCAGGATCCCGAAGGCTTCCTGATGGCGATCGCTCCGCCCGCTCGGCACGACGGTGCGCCCCAACTCTGCCGCCTCCAGCTCGTCACCGTACTCCGACTCGATCCCCCACTGGCCGGTCGAACCGTTCAGGATGATCTCCCAGGTTTCCGGCCCCGGCACCGTGTAGAGCGAGGCGTTGCCACCGTCGAGCCGAATTCCGCCGATCGTGATCGGCCCCGAGGTCCGGATCGTGGTCGGTTCGTTGGCCCCGGTGCGCCAGAGGTGGCCGAACGGGACCGGCGATCCGCCGATCATCTTCCGACCGCGCGCGCGGGGCGAGCCATAGCAGACTTTGACCGTGCGGCTTCCGACCTCGAAGGTCACCGAACGGGTTGGACTGGAACGGAGCAGGTAGGACGGAAGCCACCCCCAGTTGCGACGACAGGGAGCCCTCGTTCCCCAAGGGCCCTCCCAGTCGCGCCCCACCAGGACCGCGCCCGAGGCGGCCAGCACCACCAGGGTCGACGCGCCGATCCAGCCGGCTCGACGAAACGCGAGGCGGAGGAACCGGATCGTGAGGGTGGCGAGGAGCAGGAGCCAGACAACCGACAGCGGTAATAGCCAGCCCGGATCGAGCCGAGGGGCGATCGCGACCCCTCCGACCAGGATGGCGATCGCCAGCAGCGTCCCGATTCGCCGGCGCCGAGACGCCGGCGCACCGGTCACCATCCCTGGCGTCGGCGAAGTTCGGTGATGTGAGCGAGGTGGTGGTTGCCGTGCCAGGCGTACATCGCGATCAGGCGATCGACCGAGAGCACGGAACCCGAGGCGGGATGGACACAGGTCCGGTTGAACGCCGCCGCCGGGAGGGCGCGGAGCAGCGCGACCCACCGCTCATGGAGGTGATCGGTCAGCGCCAGCGAGCCCCCGATCGGTCGGGCCGAATCGGGCAGATTGGCCCACCCCACCTCGTCGTAGGGCTTGATCGTCGGCTCGGCTTCCGTGAGGGCCATCTTGACCCGGATATAGGCGTTGAGGTGGCTGTCCGGGACGTGGTGCACCACCTGCCGCACGGTCCAGCCCTCGGGGCGATAGGGGGTGTCGAGACGAACGTCGTCGAGTCCCCCCACCGCGGCGCGGAGTCGGACGGGAAGGGCCGCGATGGCGTCGATGTCTCGCTCGCGGTCTGCCGCCGAATACGGGTCCGGAAACTGAAAGCGCCCGATCGGATAGCGAAGGTCGGTCATGTCGTTCCTGTTCAGTCGATTCGGCGTCGTTCGAACCGGTTGTTGAGCAGTACCCGGCGGGCCTGGCCGAACGCCACGATCCCGACCACGGCGCCCACCGTCTCGGCCGTGGCCAGCGTGCTCATCATGGAGTCGGAACTGCCGCTGAAGAGGATGGCGAGCAGCCGGGCGGCGGCCATGGCGCCGAGGACCAGGAACTGAGCGCCGAGCGCGGCGCGAATCCACCGGTCGCGGAAGGTCGCGACGAGGAAGAAGAGGCCGAGACCCAACTCCAGGCCGCCCGACCGGGCCCGGATCTCAACCAGGGTCAGATCGGGGTTGACTTGGAAGCCCATCAGGCCGAGGAACCCGTCGGGCGCGACCAGAAAGGCGAGCCCGAGGACGAGGAAGATGACGCCGGTCAGCCCGAGGACGAACCGAGGAAACGTCATCGCGGTCGGCCCGTCGAATCGGTTGGGGCGGTCGTCAGTCGAACGGCGCCGGTCGCGAGGGCCAGCACGCCGTCAGCGGGGACCTGGACGTAGAGGTCGCGGCCGCTCTTGGTCAGCGCCGGATATTGGCGGCCAACCGACGCCATCATCGGACCGAGGAGAAATTCCGGGAACGGAAACCCATTCAGCTTGATGCCGCGGAGCCAGAATCGGGCGACCTCGCGGCCGGTGCGTTGGAGGACCACGTCGGCCACGATCACCGAGGTCGAATCGACCATGTTGGCCAGCGGCCCGAGGAGGGCGCGGGTTTCGGGCGGGAGATCCTGGAGTCGCCCCTGGACCGCGATTGCCGTGGTGTCGATCAGGACCTCGATCCCGAGGCTGTCCGGAACCCGCCCACCGCCAAGCCGGGCGAGCAGATACGACGCCCAGTCGCCCCCGTCGATGAGGCCCTCGGAGCGGGTTCGATCGAGGAAGACCGAGTCGACCGTGGCGGAGGCCCGGAGGACGCCGTCGCTCGAGAGACGCCCGGGACGCGGGTTGCCCTGCGCTTGGAGCGTCGCCGAGGTGAAGAAGGCCGCGGTGACGAGCAGGAGCGGAACGCGGATCATGACGGCTCCGGCTCGGGAACCCGGGACAATTGCCAGGCCAGCAGCACCGCCCCCACGAACACGGCCATGTCGGCCACGTTGAACGTCCAGAAC
Organism: uncultured Gemmatimonadota bacterium; assembly: GCA_902826755.1. Classification (GTDB taxonomy): domain Bacteria; phylum Gemmatimonadota; class Gemmatimonadetes; order Gemmatimonadales; family GWC2-71-9; genus SHZU01. Next base: position 25,179 of record CADEGB010000010.1, on the reverse strand, counting down.
CGGACCGAGCCCATCCCGATGTCGATGAAATCGACGACCCCACGGGAGGAACGGAGGCGGTCGAGCAGATTGCCGAGCGCTCCGGCCATGACCAGACCCAAGGCCACGACGGTGACGGTGTGTCGCGGGTCGGTCTTCCGATAGAGCCCAGTCAGGAACGCCAGAATCAAGACGGCGGCGCCGCTCAGGATGTACCGGGAATAGGGCCCCAGGGGGATGCTGAGGGCGGCGCCGGGGTTGTAGGCCAGGGTCAGCCGGACCACGTCACCCACGACCGGCTCCGGCACGAACGGAACCAGATGGGATTCGGCCAGGTCCTTCGAGGTGCAGTCGGCCAGGACTCCGAGGAGCAGGATGGGCCAGAAGATCCGGGCCTTACGGGCAATCGGCATGCTCCAAAGGTGCCAAGGTCGCCCAACCCTGAAAAGGGTGGCCCGAATCCAGTCCCCCCGGACCTATCCGATCGTGGGTCGGAACTCCGGGGCCAACCGAGCCCGGGTGGTTCGCTCGAAGGCGAAGGCCAGGCCGAGAAGGCGGCCCTCGGCCCAGGGCCGGCCCATGAAGGAGAGCCCGACCGGCAGCCCGTGGACCTGGCCCATCGGCACCGTGATGGCGGGATACCCAGCGACGGCCGACCAGGTTGAACAGCCGCCCGTAAACCGGTCGCCGTTGACTGGGTCGATCGGCCACGCCGGGCCGCCGGTGGCCCCAACGATGGCATCGAGGCGGTGCCGGGCCAGCCCGGCATCGAGGCCCTCGGTCCGGGCCAGTCGGCGGCAGGTGGCGAGGAGCTGCCGGTACCGTGGGCTCCGAAGCGAGCCGGTCTTGGCCGCGAGTTCGAACGTCTCTTGACCGAACCAGGCCATTTCCCGGTCCCGGTTGGCCTCGTTGAAGGCGATCAGATCGGCGAGGGTCCGGTGGGGCGCCGTGGCTCCCAGGGTGGCGAGATAGGCCTCGATGCCGGCCTTGAACTCGTGGGCCAGAACCTCCCATTCGGCGGTGCCGAGGGGGCCGGGATCCGCGAAGTCGACGGGGTCGACGAGCACCGCGCCAGCGCTCTGAAGGGCTTCGAGGGCCGTCTGGTAGACGGCCTCGACTTTGGCGCTCACGCCGAGGTGCTTCCGCATCACCCCGATCCGGGCGCCCCGGAGGGCGGCGGGATCGAGGAACCGCTGGTAGTCCGGCGCGGCCTTGGCGCCGCTCGCGGCCGTTGCCTGGTCACGCGGGTCGACCCCGGTCAGGGCGCCGAGGAGGATTGCGGCGTCGGTGACGCTCCGGGTCATCGGACCGGCGGTGTCCTGGGTGTGCGAGATCGGAATGATCCCGGCGCGACTCCATAGACCGACCGTCGGTTTGAGGCCCACCAGCCCATTGGCGGAGGCGGGACACACGATCGAACCGTCGGTCTCGGTGCCGATGGTGATGGTGGCGAGATTGGCCGCCCCCGCCGCGCCCGACCCGGAACTCGACCCGCAGGCATTCCGGTCGAGCACGTACGGATTCCGGGTCTGGCCGCCCCGCCCGCTCCAGCCGCTCGACGAGTTGCTGGAGCGAAAGTTGGCCCACTCGCTGAGGTTGGTCTTGCCGAGGAGAATGGCGCCGGCCGCCCTGAGTTTCTCGACGATGAACGCGTCGCGCGGGGCAATCGACCCCGCCAGGGCCAGCGACCCGGCGGTCGTCTGCATTCGGTCGGCGGTGTCGATGTTGTCCTTGATCAGGATCGGCACCCCGTGCAAAGGGCCGCGGAGGCGACCCGCGGCCCGCTCCCGGTCGAGCGACTCGGCGATGGCGATCGCGTCCGGATTCACCTCGATGACGGAATTGACGCGGGGGCCTCGTCGATCGACGCTCTCGATCCGGGCCAGGTATTTCTCGGTGACTTGCCGGCCGGTCCACCGCCCCGACTGGTAGCCCTCCTGCAGCCCGGCGACCGTGATCTCGGCCAACTCGAAATCATCGGGAGCGGGTCGTGGGCCGGCTGGCGCCGCCGGCGCGACCGGGCGGGCTTCCGCCCGATCAGTGACGGTGGCGATTCCGCCAGCCAGGGTAACGCCTAGGAAGCGGCGGCGCTTCACTTGGCGCTCCGAGCTGGCCGGCGGACGACGGGACCCTTCTTCCGGGCCAGCACGAGTCCCTTCTGCGCTTCCTTGCGCGACAGCGGCGACAGCTCCGGTCCGGCGGCGGCCAGGTAGCGGCGGATCTCGTCGGGGTTGGCCTTGGCCTGCTCCCGAAGGGCCCAGCCGATGGCCTTGCGGAGGAAGAACTCCCCCGCGCCCAGCGACGGCGTGATGCAGTCGTACAGGAGGGTCAGATCAGTCTCGTTCTTGAAGCTGATCTGCGAGATGATCGCCACCCGTCGGAGCCAGATGTTGTCATGGCGGGCCCAGGCTCGGAGGGTTGGTTTGATCCGGTCCGGATAGGTGGCAAGGAGGACTGCCACCCGGTGAGCCAGGGCGTCGACTAGATCCCACCAGGCGCCCTCCTGAATCATCCGCCGGTAGAGCGGCAGGAGGGCCAGCGAAATGAACCGCTGGTACGGTGGGTGGGCGGCCAGTTCGATGGCGGCGTAGCGCTCTTCCCGGTGGGTGGCGTTGTCCCAGAGGTCCTCGATGGCCCGGCGCCAGTCGGCCGCCATGCTGATCGGGTGGGCCTGGAACACCTGTTCGCAGAGCGCCCGAAGCTCGGGCGCGGCGACGCCGTAGAGCGGCATCTCCGATTTGAGATAGGCTTTGGCGCCGGCGGCCTTGCCCGCGTCCTTTCGACGGGCAAGCCCGGCCCGGACCGCCTGGGCGAGCGGCGTTTTCATGCCTGGCCGCTCCGAGGGTTCCGGGTCCGGAATGGGCGGCTCATCGGTCGGCCGGCTTCTTGGGTAGCTGACATGGCGGTTTCCAGGGTTCGAAATTCTCGGCGGCCTCGGAGGGGAGGGCCGCGAGTCCAGCTTGATAGTCCTCCGGCAATCCGGCCGCCGCCGCGGCGGACCGGACCTGCCGGAGATAGTCGGGATTGGCCCGCCCCGGCGCCGGATCGGCCGCCAGGTAGAGCATCGCGGCGACCGGTCCCGTCGATCCGGACACCTCCCGAATTTCCTTCCGATACCAGCCGTCGGCTACCCCCTCGAAGTGGTCGAGGGCCGCCTCGTCCTCGGGGGTGAGGTCCCAGAGGATCCCGTGGACGACGGCATCCGGGGCCGCCACCACGGTGCCGAAGCCGGCGCGGCCGATGGCGATCCGGTGGTCGAGGAGCCGGGCGAGACCGAGCGACCGGGCGTCGGGAGCGGTGCGGCGCATGTGGTCCCGGTCCATGTTGGCGCCGTAGGCGAAGTACCTCACGACGGGACGGGGGGCCGGAGGATCCGGTCGAGGACGTGGGCCAGCCGGGCGGTCGCGAACGGCTTGCTGAGGATCGCGTCGACGCCCGGCGGGCAGGCCGCGTCGAGGACGTCGGGATGGCCGCTGGCCAGCACGAAGCTGACGGTCGGGTGGATCAGTCGAAGGCGCTGACAGAGGTCGAGCCCGGTCTGTTCCGGCATCGTGAGGTCGGACAGGACGAGATCGAAGCTGCCGGGCGCCGCGGCGAACGCCTCGACGGCGGCTCGAGCGCTGTCCACCGCGGTGACCCGATAGCCGAGCCGTTCGAGCATCTGCCGTCCGACTCGAACGATGGCGGGTTCGTCGTCGACGAGGAGGACGTGCTGCCCCCGACCCAGGGGGATGGCGCTGGTCGGTCCCGGGGGCGTCAGCGCCACCCGTTCGATGGCCGGGAGATAGACGTGAAATACCGTTCCCCGACCGAGGTCGCTGTCGACCACGATCACCCCTTCGTGTTCCTCGACGATGCCGTGGACCACCGCCAGGCCGAGGCCGGTGCCTTCGCCCGGGGCTTTGGTGGTGAAGAACGGCTCGAAGATCCGGGCCAGGGTGTCCCGGTCCATTCCGCGGCCGGTGTCGTACACCGAAAGCCGGAGATAGCGTCGCTCGGCCAGCCGGACGTGGGTGCGGGCCAGTTCGGGATCGACGTCGACGATCGACTCCCGGATGGTGATCGTGCCGCGGCCGGCGCCGATTGCCTGGGCGGCGTTGGTTACCAGGTTCATGACGACCTGGTGGATCTGACCCGGATCCGCGTCGATCGGCGGAGCGTCCTCGGCCAGTTCGAGGGTGAGTTCGATGGTGGCCGGGAGCGAGGCCCGGAGGAGAATCGCGGCGTCCTCGATGATCTGAGCCAGGGAGGCGGCCCGCCGTTCCGGTTCCCGTTTGCGGCTGAACGTGAGGATCCGCTGCACGACGTCGCGGGCCCGGTGGGTGGCCCGGAGGATCTCGGCCAGGTAGGCGTGCACCGGATTCCAGGCCTCGAGTTCATCCTTGGCCATCTCGGCGTTGCCGAGAATCCCCATCAGAATGTTGTTGAAGTCGTGGGCGATCCCGCCCGCCAGCGTTCCGATGGCCTCCATCTTCTGGGCCTGGACCAGCTGGGCCTGGAGGAGGCCGCGTTGCTCCTCGTTGCGGCGCCGTTCCAACTCGGCTCCGGCCCGGGCGGCCGAGAGGGAGAGCACCGTCTCGATCGCCTCGGTTCGCTCGAATGGGGTGTCGTCGAGAACCACCAAGACGCCGATCGGGACGTCCGAGCTGCCGAAGAGGGGCAATCCGAAGTAGGAGTCCGCGCCGAGTCGCTGAATGGCGGCACACGCCGGATACTGGGACTGGGCCCCGGTCGGGACGAAATGGCCGGTGCCGAGGGAGACCACGCCGCAGGGCGTCCCGGCGGTCGGGTAGGTCAGCGACTCCGCCAACTCCCCGTCGATGGCCAGCGCCACGGTGGTGATCCGGTCCCGGTCCCGGCCCCGGACCTCACCGACCAGGGCAAACCGGACATCGAGTGCCTTGGTCAGCGCCAGAACCAGGGTCCGGAAGAACTCCTCCCCGGTGTGACGGGCGGTCAGCTGGGAGAGGAGGCGGGAGGTCTCCTCCAGTTCCTTGAGCCGGCTGACATCGACCATCAGGCCGGCGATCCGGGGTGGCTCGGCCGGGCGTTGCTCGATGGTTCCCCAGTCCTGGAACCAGACGGTCTGGCCATCCGCCGCCGTCATCCGGTATTCGAGGGCATAGTCTCGTCCGGCGGCGACTTCCCGCCGCCAGAGCGCGTGGGCGGCGGCCCGGTCGGCGGGATGGCAGTGGCTGGGCCAGAACCCCGGGGTGAGCCAACTGGCCACCGGGTAGCCGAGGATCTGCTCTGCTTGCGGACCGACCCAGGTGAACTCGCCCGATGCCGGGTCGATCTGGTAGGCAATGCCGCGAACCCGCTCTACCAGACTGCTGAGCCGTTCCCGCGCCACCAGCAGCTCGCCCGCCAGGTCCGGATTCGGTCGAGCCCGGGCCCGGTCGACCAGGGCCGGGAGCCGCTCGATCCGCGCCGGATCGAGGACAGCCTCGACCCCGGCCCGAATCAGCTCGTCCTCGGCCGACCCGGCGGCCTCGGCCACGACGAAGACCGGGGGGACCGGCCGGAGGGTACGGACGAAGGCGAGCAGGGCCGAGGCCCGCTCCGGAAGCCCCGTGTGGATGACGCAGTCGAACCCCCCGCCGGCGGCGCCGCCGGCATGGGCAAGATCGGGGACCGCGTCGATCCGAGCGCCCGGGAACGCGGCGGGCAGGTCGACGGCGGGGTTCTGACCGATCAGGAGGATCCGCAGTTCCTCGACGGGCATCAGGCGGGTCACTCGGCGGCTGGTTGGGGAACCGGAAACGACGGGAAAAATCTACTCAGGGGATGGGTCGTCCGGAGAATCTCGCGCTGGCGACCCGAGCGGAGCCCCGACTACCTTGGGCCGGTCTCCCACCGAGGAAGCCCGATGCAGGCTGAAGGCGTGACCGGGAAGGGCGTGCTGGGCCGGTTCTTGGCGTCGCTGGTCCTGGTGTACGGGACCTTCAATCCAGAGGGCTATTCGTTCTTCCACTGGGCCATCAACCCCCTGGTTCATGGCGACACGGCCGCTTCCGGTCAGGCGGTGCCGGTCAAGGTGCTGGTGGGCCTCCTCCTCATCGGCCTCTGGGCGTTCTTCGTCCAGACGGCCCGGCGGTCGATCGGGTGGAAGGGCGCCCTGCTGGTGCTTGGGATCATCGGCGCGCTGATCTGGGCGCTGATCGACTGGCGGGTGCTCAACCCGAGCAGCAGCCGCGTCATCGGCCACGTGGTGCTGGTGGCCCTGGCGGTGGTGTTGGCGCTTGGGATGAGCTGGTCCCACCTGAGCCGGAAACTGTCGGGCCAGGTGGATACCGACGACATCAACTGACCAGGAAGTGATTCAGCCCGTCGGCCCGGACGGGCGATGGGTTTCCGTTGGCGAGCCATGGCTGCTGCCATGGCTCAATCGGATGGCGCCGGCCACCAGCGCCGTGCCGAGCGCCAGATAGAGAAGATCGAGTGGGGTCTTGAACTCGGCGCGGAGCGCGTAGGCGAAGAACTTCACCACCAGAATCAGCAGCACCACCTTGGCGAGCCGGTCCTTGAGGTCGTCGAGGCTGCGAATGAGAAGGAGCCGGGAGGCGAATTCGGATCCCTCGGCCGCGTCGATGCGACTGACGAACAGCTCGTAGAGGCCGAGGGCAAAGATCAACATGATGGCGCCGAGGAGGTAGCCGTCGACCACCTCGACCACGGCCCGGATGATCTCGGCGCGAAGATAGTCCATCCCCTCGCCGCCGGGCGTGAAGCTCACCACCTTGGCGGCGATCCCCACCACGTCCACGGTGGCCACGTAGAACATCGCGAAGGAGACGAGCAGACTCGCCACCACCGCGACGATGACCACCAGACGGCTGCCCCAGAGCAGCCGTTCGAAACTCCGCTCGATCGACATCACGTGCTCCCGTCGAAAGTCCGCGCCGCGTTCCGACGCCCGAAGACGAGCCGTCCGGCCCCGCGGAACACCTTGATGGCCAGCCAGGCCAGCGCCACGATCGCCACCAGGGGCAGCAGAATGGCCAGGGCGGCGATGATCGCCGCGCCGATCCACTCGACCGTGGCCACCACGGGGTTGGCGAAGCCCCCGGTTGTGGCGGTCGACTTGAGGCGGAGCAGCACGGTGGCGCCCTGGAAGAGTCCGGCGACACCGCCGCCCCCGATGATGGCGATGGCCCAGCGAACAACGGGAGGAAGGTCGGTGACCACCGCCCCGGTCGCAAGGACGCCGGCGATCACGGCCGCCGGGGTGGCAACGGTGTCGAGCAGGTGGTCGAACCAGGGCAGGTAGTAGGCGGCCACCTCCGCCAGGGTGGCGGTGCCGAGGGCGATCAACGCCGGCGTGGTGGCGAGCCAGCTCAGCGGGTCGGCGACGGACACGGTCCCGGTGACGGCGGCCAGTGACAGGCCGAAGAGCGGCACGAACACCCGGAACCCGGCCGCGGCCGCGAGTCCCAGTCCAATGGCGACGTGGAGGAGGGTCTCGGTCACGCGTCGCCCCGGGCTTCCCGCTCGAACCGATTGTCGCGGTAGTAGTGATCTCCGCGGAGGCCGGCCGCCGCGCTGGCGAGCGCGTAGGCGAGCGGGAAGAACGGCCCCCATCGCTGGTACTGGGCGACGTGGATCCGCTCGTGGGCGCGGGTGGCCTCGAGGGTCGGCCGGTCGATGGCGAGGACCGCGTGGCCCAAGGTGATGGCGGCGACCGCGAAGTCGGGGCCAAGACGGGGGAGTCCGCGGCGGAGCAGGCCGCCCCAGAGTTCGAGCACGCCGGTGTGGATGGCGGCACCGCCGCCGGTGGCGAGGACCAGCGGGGCCAGGGCTCCGCCGATCAGGGTCCACGGCCCGGCCCAGAGGTAGCCGAGTGCGCGCCGCACAGTCATCGGGCGCCGGCGGAGTTCTTGATCACGGCGCGGATCGCTTCGGTCCAGCCCGGTGCGTCGGTCGGTGGGACGAACGACCAGACTTCCCGGCCGCGGCCGGAGCCCGCGGTGATCCGGACCCGCTCCGCCTCGCGGTTGACCTGGTAGACGCGCCGGCTGTTCGGGGTGATCTCGATCCCGACCTTGTCGTTCTTGTGGATCAGTACGGTCCGGTCGGTTACCACGATCGAGGCAATCCGGTTTTCCCAGCCGGCGTCGTCGGTGTAGCGGAATGTCAGGTTGGCCTCCCGGAAGCGAATCCCTTCGGCCACGAGGGCGGAATCCCGCGCCGGCGCCAATCGACTCGTGTCCGAGGCGCCGCAGGCGGCCACCGCGAGCACCAGCCCGATCCACGCGACGAGTCGGATCACCGGGGATTGGCGTGAACGAAGAGCGCCACCGCCCGGGCCAGTTCGGGACCCTGGTCTTCCTGGAGGAAATGACCAGCGCCGGTGATCGTGACGTGCGGCTGCCCGCGGGTGCCGGGCACCAGCTTCTGGAAGACCCGCTCGCCGCCGGCCATGATCGGGTCTCGATCGCTGAAGGCCGTGAGGAACGGCTTGGACCAGCGGCGGAGCACGTCCCAAGCGGCCAGATTGGCTGGGACCGCCGGATCGTCGGGCGTCGTGGGGACCAGCATCGGGAAGGCCCGGGCGCCGGCCTGGAAGGTCGGGTCGGGAAACGGCGCGTCATAGGCGGCCGCTTCCTCGGGCGTGAGGCCGGACACCGTTCCCTTACCGACGATTTTTCCGGCCACGAAGTCGGGTGTGGTCTGCGAGTATTGCTGCCACTGGAAAAACGCGGGGTTGAGCTTGGCCTTCCCGTCGGGCAGCCCGGTGTTGGCGGCTACGATCCGGGCAAACCGCTCCTCCAGTTCGGCCGCCACCCGCAGGCCGATCAGGCCGCCCCAGTCCTGGCCGACGAGCGTGATGCCCTGGAGGTCGAGTGAGTTGACGAACCGCTTGACGATGTCGACGTGAAAGGCGTAGGAGTACTGATCGCGATTGAGCAGCTTGTCGGAGCGTCCGAACCCGATCAGGTCGGGTGCGATGGCGCGGAGCCCGGCGGACGCCAGGACCGGGATCATCTTCCGATACAGATACGACCAGGTTGGCTCTCCGTGGAGGAGGAGCACGATCTCGCCGTCGCGCGGTCCTTCGTCGACGTAGTGGATCCGGAGGCCGTCAACCTCGAGGTAGCGAGGCTCGAACGGGAATCCCGGCAGATTGGCAAACCGTTCGTCCGGGGTCCGGACCTTGGGGCGGCTGGTTCGGGTGGCGGCCGGGACTCCGCGCACGAAGGCGATGAAATCGGTCGACGCCGGCACCCGGCCCGCGCTCCGAAGACCGATGGCGATCTGCCCGCGGTGGTAGGCGCCGTGGAGGGCCACGTGGAGCAGGATGTCCTGGACGCCGGTGGTGAACGTCTGGCCCGCGGTGTTGGTGTAGGTCACTTCCCGGTCGAGATCGGCCGGCTTGAGGCCCGAGACGAACTTCCGGAGCCGCTCGACGTTCTCCGCCGCGAGCAGAGCGGCCTGATCGAGCGAGAGGGCCGGCCAGACGGCCACTGTCGTGGCCTTCCCCTCGAGGCGGGTTTGCCAGACGTGCTCGGCGGCCACGAGATGTCCGAACAGCTCGAGGACCCGGGAGTCGGCGCCATCGGCGGCGCGCAGCGAATCGAGGACCCGGGTGTTGGCCCACTCCAGGTGGTCGACGAGGCGGGCGAGATGGTCCATGTTTCGGGTTCGTCCTGGCAAGCGTGGGGTTGGGTGTCGCATCTCGAACGGGTTCGTCTCAAATCTACCGCGGCCGGGGCGCGAACCGGATTCCCGTTTTCCGTCCCCGTCATCGCGGGGCTCGACGACGTGTCGGTCGACGCGCCGGTCACCTTCTTCGTCGGGGAGAACGGGTCCGGCAAGTCGACCCTGCTCGAGGGGATCGCGCTGGCGGCCGGCCTCCCGACGGTCGGGTCCGACGACGGGGCGCGGGATCCCTGGCTCGAGCACCAGCGGGCCCTGAGCCGGGCCCTGACCCTGGTCTGGCGGCAGCGGACGCGGCGCGGGTTCTTCCTCCGGGCCGAGGATTTTTTCGGGTTCCAGCGGCGGCTGGTGCGGGAGCGGGCCGAACTCGAAAGTCGGCTGGAGGAGATCGACCGGGACTACCAGGACCGTTCCGACCTGGCCCGGGGCCTGGCCCGGGGACCGGTCTCCGCGTCGCTCGAGGCGATGACGCGACGATACGGCGCCGATCCGGACGCCCGATCTCACGGCGAGGCGTTCCTCAACCTCTTCAAGGCCCGGTTCGTTCCGGACAGCCTTGTCCTGCTCGACGAGCCCGAGGCGGCGCTGTCGCCCCAGAACCAGCTCGGCCTGGTGGCGATGATTCTGGCGATGGTCGATGACGGCGCCCAGTTCGTGATTGCCACCCACTCGCCGATCGTCCTGGCGGTGCCGGGGGCGCGGATCCTCTCATTCGACGGGGGCCGGATCGGGGAGGCGCGCTACGACGCGCTCGACCACGTGCAGCTGACGCGCGACTTCCTCAACGATCCGGACCGGTTCCTCCGGCGGCTCCGCTAGCGGGCCGCCGGGTGGACCCGGGTCAGCTGGTCGGCGAGAAGGGAAGCAGGTCCTTCGGTCGGGGCGCCGGGAGATTGGCGCCGTACCGACAGACTTCGATGTAGTCGCGCGATGCCTTGGCGCATTGCTTCTCGCGGTCCTCCGCCGCGGGGAATAGCACCGACATTTCCTCGCCGACCCCATTGAAGCAGGCGAGGGCGTAGGCATGGTCGGTGAGTCGGCGGCAGAAGGAGAAGCCGTCGTCGGGGTTGGCGGTGACGTCGATGAAGTTCTTGACCACGCCCACGTAGCACCAGGCCTGGAGCTTGGCATCGCCCTTGGAGCAGAGGTCGATGGATTTGGCGGGGTCGCGGACCACGTACCCGCTCACGTAGGTGCCGACGCCCTGGTAGCAGGCGGGCTGCATCGAGACCGGCGCGTCGTCGCAGGCATGGGCAATCTTGCCGAAGTCCCGTCCCACCAGTTCGATGACGATCCCGGCCTGCATCATGTAGCAGGCGGTCTGGTATTTGGTGGCCAGCACGGTGCAGGGATAGAGCAGGTCGGTCTTGTCCCGGATCGGGAAACTGTCGGCCGTCGCGTCATGTTCGTGGGGCGTGGCGTCGTGGCCGACGGTGTCGTGCGTCGAGTGCTCGGCCGCGGGGGGCGCATGGGCGTC
>CADEGB010000010.1:0-14056 GCA_902826755.1 uncultured Gemmatimonadota bacterium | reverse complement strand
GCGTCGTGGGTGCCAGCGGCCGGGGTCGGACCCGGGGTCCGCTTCGTGTGGGGGTGATGCGACTGACCCCGGCCGGCCACGATGAACTCCATGAAGGCTCCGCCATAACAGGACTGAGCGTCCCACGCGTCGACCAGCCAGTCGCACCCCTCGAGGGCCTTGGGCAGGTTGAGCGCGAGATTATTGACCAATCCGTGGCCGATTCCATGGACGCACTGGAACCGGAGCCACATGTTGTGCACTGCCGACTGGATCGAGTTGCAGAGCTTGAAGACGGTGGCGCTGTCGGTTCCGTTGACGTCGAGGAACGCCTGGACCACGCCGTGGTAGCAGCCCGACTGGTAGAGGCCCGTGCACGTGTCGTAGACCCGGCCGACCTCCTGTTCCGGGGTCCAGGCATTGATGCCGACGACGTGGGCGTAGTCGTGTCCGCGGCGGACCGTGCTCCCGTCGAGTCGTGCCAGGACGGACAGGGCGTCCATCGCGAGCCGGACGTGGCCCTTTTCGACCGTGGCCAGGAGGATCTCTTCATAACACGGCTGCCGGGTTCTGGTCGGCACGAGGCGGCAGCGGTCGCGGGCAAAGGTCGCGAGCACCAGGGAATCGCCGGAGGCGAGCGGCCCGTCGATCAGGGTGGTGATCGGCTGGGCGGCAAGTCCGGGGACCACCATCCCGCGCGAGCGAGCCAGCCAGCCGCCGGCGAGCGCGACCAGGACCATGACACCAACGGCGACGACGATCTTCCTTGCCATGCCAGCGACCCCGCGGAGGTTCACCGGATAAGATACGCCGGCCCCGCCAAATGCGAACCGGCCGCGCCCCCGGGAGGGGACGCGGCCGGCCGGTGATCGCCCCGGGGGGCGGGTTTCGCTACTTCTTCTTCGGAGGCCGCCCGGTTCGCTGCACCGTCTTGAGCCAGCCGACCGCCTTGTCGAACGCCTTCTTCTTGCCGCCGTTGCTGGCGTCGCCGAAGAACGCGGTGAACTTGGGTCGGGTTCCGCTGGGCGTCGGTCGATACCCGACGCGGCAGAACCATCCGAAGGTCCGGGTGCTCGCTTGATCGATGCGGGAAATACCGGGGACTTTCGAGGTCGAGCGCGAACGAGTCTTGGTGGTCCGAGACCGGGTCGAGGTTCGACGAGTCGCCATGTCGCGTGAGTCCAGATGCAGTTAGGTGTGGTGGGAATGCTGCCGGCCCTATTATGCGCCCAATCCGGGGAATGCGGAAGGGGGGGCGTTTTTCGAGTGGTTTTCCGCTTTACCCTAACGTCGGAATTGCGCAAGGCCCCCCCGCTCGAGCCGCCTAACCGCCCGGGCGGCCGCCCTTGACGGGAGGGCCGAAGTCGTTCAGCGCGGGCCGGGAACGCCGTCCTTGAGGTAGCGGTCGAACCACTCCAGCATGTCGAGCAGGACCTGACGGGAGTTCTCCCGGCCGGACACGTAGTAGGTCTCCCCCGGATACACCTTGTATTTGACCGGCTTGTTGTGACGGTCGAGCGCGTGGACGAACTCGAGGGAGGCGGTGACGGGATAGACCCCCGGCCGCCAACTCTGGGTTACCCCGTCGCCATGGAGCACGAACGCGGGGGTGGCCACCCGCTCGGCCGAGAAGATGGCCGAGTTCCGCCGATAGACGTGCGCGCTGTCCGGATACGGTCCCCACTCGTAGGCGTTCAGCTTGGCGTGCTGGATCTCGGTGTTGTAGTCCTGGAAGCTGATCCAGTTGGCGTACCCGGATTGGGGAACCGCCGCCTGGAACACACCCGGCGCGTGGGCGATCGCCCCCATGCTCATGATCCCGCCGTAGCTGATGCCCGTGATTCCCATCTTCCCGCCGTCCACCATCGGGAGTGCCTTGAGGAAGGCCACCCCCTGCAGCACGTCGCGCAGATCGCAGTGGGTCCAGCACGGGTTGTTGGCGTCCTCGAACGCCTTGCCATAGCCGGAACTGCCCCGGATGTTGGGCGCCAGCACGACGTAGCCCATCTGAGCGAGGAACTGAGCCTGCGACAACCAGGCGTCGCTGAACTGGCCCGTCGGGCCGCCATGGATGTAGAGGATCCCGGGGAACCGATCCCCGGCCCGCGCGGCGGCCGGCTTGAACAGGTAGGCCGGAATCGTGAATTCATCGCTCCGATAGCTGACCTTCTCCGGCTCGATCAGGGTTCGCTGGACGGTCTCGGTCATCGAACTGGTGAGCTGGCGGGTGACACCCGAGGCGACCTCGACGACGAAGAGATCCGCGGGACGAGTCGGCGTTCCGAACGTGTAGGCGATCCGACTCCCATCCGGCGACCACTCCGGCGACGACACCACGCCCACCGTGATTGGCACCGCCACTCGGGCGGCACCACCCGCGGCGGCCACGATCCGGAGATCCATGGTGCCGTTCCGGTTCGACACGAAGGCCACAGACTTTCCATCGGGCGCCCACCGGGCGTCGCTCTGGTCGGCGGATTCGGCCGCGAGGGCCCGGAGCCCGGACCCGTCGAGACCGGTGATCCAGTAGTTGAGCCATCCACTGCGATGGGATCGGAACAGCACCGACTTCCCGTCCGGCGACACCAGCGGATACCCGAACCGGGCCCGGGTTCCGATGGTGCCGTAGTCGAAGAGATCGCGGTCGGTGGCCACCACCCGCGCCGGACCGCCAGCCGCCGGCATGGCCAGGATCTCGTGATCGGCCCAGCGGTCGTCGGAGCGGACGAAGAGCAGGGTTCCGCCGTCCGGGGTCCAGACCGGATAGGTCTCGTAACGGGGATCGTCGGTCAGGCGGATGACCTTGCCGGTCGCCACCTCGACCCGCCAGAGGTCGAACTGCCCGAACCGCAGCGCCGACACGGCCAACGTCCGGCCATCGGGCGACCACGAGAAGGCGTTGATCCGCGCCCCGAGATCGGTGAGCCGCCGCTCCGTCCCGGCGGCCAGATCCCAGAGCCAGATCTCGGGATTGCCGCTCTTGTCGCTCAGAAAGGCGAGCCGATCACCCGCCGGGGCGAGCCGAACCAGCCCGGTGGCGATGTCGCGCGTCACCCGGACCGCCGGGCCACCCGCCGCCGGCACGCTCCAGAGCGCGCTCCCACCCTGCGACGACGCGAAATAGACCTGGCGGCCGTCCCCGCTCCAGATCGGGCCTTCGCCGGCTACCAGCGATCCGACCGAGACGATTCGCTCGGCCACCTCTCGGGCCGCCGGCGACTGGGCGGAGGCCGCGATGGCCAGGACGGACGACACGAGCGCGGCCCCGAGCGACGGGGCGGTCCAAACCGGGAAAGCCATGGAGGTCTCGAATGGAAGGGTTGGTCCGGAAGTCTACCGCGAAACGGGAGGCCGCTCAAACCTCCGAGGTGGCCGAGCGCCCGATCAGCCAGGTCAACGTCGCGTAGCCGATCCCGGCGGCCACCAACCCGAACTTGACGATGGCCGCGCCGGCCGCGAGGACCGCCGTGCCCTCGGTGGCCCCGAGTTGGAGGATTCGCCAGAGGGCGACGTTCTCGATCGCGTCGAGCGCGATGCACGCCGGGACCATCAGCGAGAGCGACCGCCCGAGCCGGAACCACGCCGGCCGAGTCCCGGCCATCCGATCGGCCGTGATCCGGACCGCGAGCGAGATCGCGATCGGATAGAGGAAGAGAAAGAGGAAATCGAGACCGAGGGTGAACGACGCCGCCTCGCGCTGGCGAGGCCCCCAACTCGCCACCATCTCGGCGGCGCGCGCCGCGGAACCGGCCAATTCGAACGAGATGATGCCGAGTGGGGCGGCCGCCGTCCGGAGGGGCGCGTTGGCCACGCTGAGGAGCAACCAGACCGCCAGGGTCACGGCCGTCACGCCAGCAAACGCCAGGCCTCGCCGGGTCACCGGATCTGATCCCTGATCCGGAGGGAGAAGTCCGGTTGTCCCATGGCGCGCCGGGCCGCGTCGTTGATCCGGAATCGAGCCCGCGCCTGCTCGAGCGAGAGGGTCGAGTCGATCAGGCCAAGCGACCGTCCGACTTCATCAGCGTAGCCTGGGAAGACCAGCTTGAGTCCCATCGGGATCCGCCCCGGTGCCACCCGGTTGACGCTCGCCACCAGGTTCGAGGTGCAGTTGTTGGACACGGTATGGTAGAACTCGGGCTGGAGGCGCAACCGGTCGGACCGTGCCAGCAGATCGAGCAGCACCGCCCGGGCCCGCTCCACCGTGGTGGCGATCGGATAGAGGTAGACGTCGAATTCGCCGAACCCGGCGCGCTTGCCGATCAGGTCGGCTTCGTCGCCCACGACGTAAATCAACTCGAAGTTCCGACCCATGCCCGCCAGGACGCCGTACGATTCGCCTTCCTCCCGGCGCGCCTCCACCGAGACCGCCAGGAACGTCGAATCGGCGAACCCGAAGCTGACGAAACTGTGCGCGGGGCCCCGCCACGAGGTGGAAAAGGGCGCCAGCACGAACCAGACGGATTCCAGCTTGCGGAGGTCGTAGGTTCGGGTTTCGTAGTGGACCGAAAAGCTGTCGGCGGAGCGGTACTGGAAGTTCCGGACGTTGGCGATCCGGATCAGCGAGTCGGCAAAGACGATTTCGGGGAGGCGGGCATGGTCCGCCGCCCAGCGGCGGTCGTTGGAGGGCCGCCTTGAAAAGATGATGGCGCCAAATCCCCCCACGGAACAGAGGAGGAGCAGGAGGAGGATTCGCCAGTAGGTGCTACGGGGGCTCGGCATCGAGGGCCGAAAACTAGAGCCGAGGGTCGCCCGACTCTAGCCGGCCCGCCCCTATTCCGACCGGAGCGCCCGGACCGGATCGAGTCGACTGGCGCGCCAGGCCGGCAGGAACGCGGCGGCCAACCCGACCGCGGTGAGGAGGCTGGCGGCCGCAACCAGGGTGGCCGGGTCGCCGGCGTCGACCGAAAAGAGCAGACTGCGCATGGCCGTCCCGATCCCCACGGCGGCCGCCAGTCCCGCCACCGAACCGATGGCCACCGGAGCCAGCGCCTGCCGGACGAAGAGCCGGGCGACGGAACCCCGCGACGCGCCCAGCGCCATCCGGACCCCGACTTCCCGGGTCCGCTGCGAGCTGGCGTAGCTCACCACCCCGTAGATGCCAACGGCCGCCAGGACCAGCGCAAAGGCCGCGAAGAGCCCCAGCAACACGGTCGAGATACGGCGGCTGAACTGGGTCCGGGCAAACGCGTCCTCCACGGTCCGGATGGCGTAGACGGGCTGCTCCGCGTCGATGCCCTTGACCACCTGCCGCACGGCGCCGACCAATGCCCGCGGCTCGGCGGCGGCCCGCACGATCAGGTACAACTGGTTGTTGACGCCGTCCGCCTGGACCGTCGAGAGGAACATCTCCGGTTCCGGCGGCTGGTCGAGACCTCGGTTCCGAGTGGCGCCCGAGATCCCGACGATCTCGACGAACCGACCGTTCGGGCCACCCACCTGGATCCGGCGGCCGATCGGATCCTCCCCCGCGAAGTAGCGGGTCACGAACGGCTGATTGACCACGGCCACCCAGGGTGATTCCGCTCGATCGTCCGGCCCGAACGTCCGGCCCCGCTCGAGCGGGATGCCCATGGCCTCGAAGAACCCCGGACTGGCCAGGGTGGCGAAGGCGATCGGCAGCTGGTCGGCCGGCGGGGCGGTGCCCTCGATCTGGAACGGCTGCCGGAGGAAGACGCCGGGCGGGAACTGCGACGCGGTGGCGACGGCGCGAACCCCGGGAATCGCGCCGACCTGTTCCCGAAGGGTCGCGAAGAAGGGCTCGATGGCCGCCTTGGGATACCGCTCCCGGGCCAGCGAGAGCCGCATCGTGAGCAGCCGGTCCGGAGCGAACCCGGGCTCGACCGCGCGGAGTTCGAGAAAGCTTCGGACTAAATAGCCGCCCGCGGCCAGCAGTGTGATGGCCAGCGCGGCCTCCACCGCCACCAGCGTCCGCTGGAGCCGGAGACGGGAATGATGGGACGTGGCCCCGCCGCTGTCGGCCTGGAGAGTTCGATGGGGATCCATCCGCAGCGCGTGGAGCGCGGGTACGATCCCGAACCCGAGGCCCGCCGCCACGGCCACCGCGGCGGTCACGGCCAGGACCCGGCCACTGACCGCCAGGGTGCCGGACACCGGAATGGGGAGGGACTCGAGCACTCGTCCGAGGGCGCCGACGCCAACGTAGCCGAGGGCAATGCCAAGAGCCGCCCCGATCAGGGCCAGCAGGACGCTCTCGGTCAGGAGCTGGCGGAGGATCCGGCCACGCCCGGCGCCGAGGGCCGAGCGGAGCGCGATTTCCCGGGCCCGAGCGCTCGAGCGGCCGAGCAGCAGGGTGGCCACGTTGGTCGACACCAGCAGCATCACGAACACCACCGCGCCGAGCAGCACGAACGCCGCGGGCTCGAGGGCCTGGACGTTGATGTCGTTCCAGGTTCGCGCCTCGATCCGCCAGCCGGCGTATTCGGGGAACGCGGCGCCGTGTTCCCCCTCCACCCGGCGGGCAATCAGTTCGAGTTCGGTATTGGCCTGCGCGAGTGACACGCCGGGGGCCAGCCGCGCCATGACCTGGAACTGGCGTCGGTTGCGAGGGAAAACCTCGGGGCCGACCGGCAGCGGGATCCAAAGGTCCATCGCGTAGAGCAGGGTGGGGGGGGGGATGATGGCGATGAGGAGGAAGGGATGGCGGTAGACCAGGATCCGCCGACCCACCAGGCTCGAGTCGGCCCCGAACCGGTTCTGCCAGACCCGGTGCGACAGCACGGCCACGCTCCGCGCCGAGCGGATCTCCTCGGCCAGGAACCCCCGGCCCAGGAACGGCGCGATGCCTAACGTCGGGAACGGATCGCCCCACCAGAAGCCGCTGAAGAGGTTCTCGGTGGTCTCGCCGACGGTGACCTGCCGGTTCCCCATGTCCCAGGCCACCGGCCGGACCAGCGACGTCGCCGCCCGGCCGTCGAGATACTCGGCCGGGGAGAGATTCTCCATGAAGCCGAGGGGTGTTCCCAGCTTCGGATAGGCGGTGCCGAGGCCCACCAGGCGGGCCGGTTCGGGAAAGGGGAATGGCCTGAGCACGAGCCCGTCGACCGCCGAGTACACCACCGTCGTGGCGGCGATGCCGGCCGCAAGCGTCAGCGCCACGAGGCCGGCAAAGGCGGGGCCCTTCCGGATGGTCCGGAGCGCAAAGCGAAGATCGGTACCGAGGGTGTCCATGGGGCCGCCTGGGCGACGGGTGAGACGGTTCCGCCCGCTGATGGCGTGGGCGCGATGGGGGAACAGGCACCCGAGGACCTGACGACCGTACCAGATCCGGTCGTGCCAGCGGGTGCCCCGAGCCGCGAGCTGTTCCTCGAGATCGCCAAGGATCGAGATGGCGGCTTCCCGCCCGAGCGCCCGTTCGAGGAGCCAGCCGGCAAGCCGGACGCGGAACGGCTCGTTCACCAGCCCTCCGCCCGGGGCCGGGTCTTCCACGGAAGGCCCCGCCACATCCGATCGAGGGTCTGCCGGGTCTGCTCCAACGCCTTGAGGCCGGCCGGCTTGACCGCGAAATGACGCCGCGGCCGCCCGCCCCGTTCGCCGGTGGCCGCGCCCTGCCAGGAGCGCACGAAGCCCTTGGTTTCGAGGCGCGCGAGGGTGGCGTAGACCGCGCCGATCGAGGGCGACCGCCCGGTCCGGCGGCCGATTTCCTCGAGGATGGTGACGCCGTACCCCTGGTTTCCGAGCTGCGCGGTGGCGAGGAGGACGATCAACTCGAACTCGCCGAGATAGGTACCCTTGGTCATCTGCCCAATCTATACAAAGTAGAAGAAATACGAGCGCCGATGGGCGGGAGTTTCGGCGTCGCTGGCGCCGGGCCGGTCGCGGGTGTATTTCAGGGCAACGGGAGAGACCGAATGCGGGTGGGCTGGGGCATCCTAGTGGCGATCGGCTGGGCGGCGCGGGTGGCGTCGGCCCAGACCGTGGTGCGGGGTATCGTGCTGGACGCCAACGGCGATCCGGTTCCCGGTGCCCAGGTGGCCATCGAGAAGCTCCAGCTGGCGACGGCGGTGGGGTCGGTGGGCGAGTTCGCGTTCCTGACGGTCCCCTCGGGACGGCACCAGGTGGTGGCGCGGGCCATCGGCTTCAAGCCCGGGGTGCGGGAATTCCGAGCCACCGGTCGCGACACGATCCTGCTCGAGATCCGGCTCGAGGGAGCGCCTCAGCGACTCGACTCGCTGGTGGCCACCGGGGAGCCGGTGGCGGCCCTGACACCCGCCATGCGGGAGTTCGAGGAGCGGCGGGCGCGCGGCTTCGGTCGCTTCCTGACCCGCGAGATGCTCGCCAAGCGGGATCACTCGGCGCTGAGCGACGTCCTGCGGATGACGGCGGGCCTGCGGCTGATCCGGCGGCCGTTGGACTGTGGCGGCGGCTTTGCCGTGGCCACGGGCCGAGGTGGCGACCTCGAATGGCAGCGATGGATGACGTGTCACGGCGGCGAGCCTCCGTTTCCCGGGGCCTGCTACCTGTCGGTGTACGTCGACGGCATCCGAGTCTGGACCTGGGGCGATCCGGAGCCCCCAAACATGGACGAAACCCAGATCAACTCGCTCGAGGGTGTCGAGATCTACCGTGGTCCCTCGGAACTGCCCTCCCGGTTCCAGACCACGGGCTCGGCCTGCGGCGCCATTCTCTTCTGGACCCGCCAAGGTTGACCGTGTCCCCCGACGGCTCCGAGCCGCTCTCCCTCGCGGAGCGGCGCGTCCGGGCGGCGATCACCGCGGCGTTGTTGCTCTACGGCTTTTGGATCATGCGGTCGGCCGACGGGTACCACCTGGTGGACGACCTCGACCTCGCGATTCACGAGGCCGGCCATCTGTTCTTCGGATGGGGTGGCGACGTGCTCGTGGCGTTGGGAGGCACCCTGCTCCAGTTGCTCGTTCCCGTCGTGTTCTCGGGGTACTTTGCCCGCCGCCGCGACTGGCACGCCGCCACCGTGCCGCTCTGGTGGTTGGGCCAGAACGGCTGGAACATCGCGCGCTACGTGGCGGATGCCCGGGCGCAGGAACTCCCGCTCGTGGGCGGTGGCGAGCATGACTGGGCGTTCCTGCTGACCACCTGGAACGTGCTCCACCAGGACGTGGCGATTGCCCGGACCATCCGGGTCATGGCAATGGCGGTGATGGTCGGCTCGGTGGGGCTGGGTTGGTGGGCCCTCCGGCGGCAGGCCGCTCTCGCCGCCTGATCGAGCCGCCCACCCTCACTCCCGGACCAACCGGGCCAGCGCCTCGAGTTCGGTGCCCATCCGTTCGAGGGCTCGCAGCAGGCGATCACTCTCCTGAGTGGTCCGGGCGGCGTCTCGCAGCCTGACCGCTTCGAACAGCCCCGGAAACGGCTGACCGTCGTAGAGCGAGTAGATGTTCCAGCCGTAGACCACGTGCCGGAACCAGCGCGACTCCGGCGCGCCGTCGTCGTCGGCGAGGAGCTGCTCCAGCCGGGCCAGGCCATCGTTGAGCTGGCGCTCGATCGCCGTCGGGAGGGGACCGTTGGCGAGAGCGGAATCCACGCCGGCCTCGAGGAGCCGCGCGGCGCGGTCCACCCGGGCCACCGCCGCCGCGTGCTGGCCCAGCGACGGCGATGGTCCCGGGGCTCCCCACGCTCGCGCGCCCGCCACCGCCCGATCGAGCGCGGCGGCGTAGCGGGAAAACCGGAACGGGAGCACGGGCGCATCGGCCAGACGGAGCGCGACGGTGCCGAGGAGCCGAGCCAGCACGGCGCCTTGGCGGAACCCGGGATCGGCCACCCGCTCCACGTAGGCCCGCGAGTCGGCGTTGGAGTGGTAGGTTCCGAACCCGTAGCCGTTGTCGCCGATGAACTCGAGCGACAGGGTCGGGACGCCCAGGAAGTCCTGGAACGGAACGAAATCGGCGCCGCTGCCGAGTGGTTTGAGGTCCGGCTCGAAATCCCGTTCGGCGCCGACCCGTCGCTCCGCCGGGAGCCGTCGCCAGGCGGCCCGTCGCCAGCCGTCGTACACGCTCTCTCCGCCGGCCTCCACGGCGCGCGCCACGTCCGCCACGAAATCGCGGAGCGAGGGCACCCCACCGGGATCGAATCGCCCCGCCATGTACATGTCCGTGTTCACGTACGCCACCAGTTCCCGCTGATGGCGTTCCCGGAACTCCTCGGCGTATTCGGTCGAGCCGACCAGTCCGTACTCTTCCGCGTCCCAGAACGCGAACGAGATGGTCCGCCGCGGCCGCCAGCCGGATCGCGCCAGCGCCCCGAGGCCGCGGGCGGTTTCGAGGAGTGCCGCGGCGCCGGTGCCGGGGTCGACGGCGCCAAAGGTCCAGGCGTCATGGTGGGTGCCGAAGAGGATGGTCCGATCGGGGTCGGTCGCGCCGCGGAGCGTGGCGACCAGGTTCCGGATCGGCTTCCGCCCGTCGTCCATGACCACCGAGACCCGGGCGGCGGCCGGTCCGGGCCCGACCCGATAGCCGATCGGAAGCCCGCCTCGGAACGAGGGCGGCGCCTCGGCCCCGCCTAACGCCGCCAGGAGATGGCGCGCCTCGCCCCAGGCCAGGGCCACCACGGGAATCCGGGGCAGGGTCGGCGCGGTGGCCGGGTCGAGGATGGCGGCGTCGGCCGTGGCCGCCACGCCGGGCGTGAGCGGATCGCCATGCCAGAACCAACTCATCTTGGCGTTGCCCCGCTGGATCAGATGCTCGTTCCGCCAGTATCCCTCCGGCCACGCCGGGCCCTTCGGGAAGCCGTCGTCGGCCGGATCGGAGTAGAGGATCAGGGCCTTGGCGCCCGCCTCCTGGGCCGTGTGGACCTTGACCGCCCGATGACTCCGACCGTAGCGGGCCACCGCAATGGCGCCGCGGGCTTCGACCCCGAGCCGGGCCAGGGCGGCGTAGTCCTCGGGGAGACCGTAGTTGACGTAGACGAGCGGCGCGGTGACGGTGCCGGAGCCCGAGTAAGCGATGAAGGCGGGGCCGAGGCGGCGATCGGCGCTGGTCGGGTCACCGGCAATCGCCGGTTCGGTAAGCGAGAGCCGGCGGCGGGTGGGCGCGGTCATCTCGACCGCAACGCGACGGGGGTGCGAGAGCCAGGGTCGATACTCGTGAATGGAGACCTCGAGCCCGAAGCCACGGAGCGTGGTCGCAAGGTGGGCCGCCATGGCCAGCGAGGCCGGGGTCCCGGCCACATGGGGCTCCCGAGCCAGCGGCGCATGGAGGGCCGACAGCGAATCGGGCGAAATCAGGCTCCGGAACCGGGCTTCGATCGGCGCCGCGGCCAGGAAGGCGGCGCGGGTGTACCCGAGTGGCGGCCGGTCGGGCGGTTGGGCCACGAGAGCCGCCGGCAGCAGGACGCCTAACGGCAACCAGGCGGGAACGAAACGGCCGCGGGATCCGCGGGGGCGGGTGGGTTTCATCGGGGAATGACCGGGAGGATCAGGCGGGACGGGCGGTCCCGTTCGTGAAAGACGGTTTGCCTGGCGCTCATGAGCTCCGCGGTGCTGCCGAACGGGGCCCCGGTGTTCGGATTGCGGTCGAAGCGGGGAAAATTGCTGCTCGAGACCTCGAGCCGGATCCGGTGGCCGACACGGAACAGGTTGCTGGTGGCGCCGAGTTCGATGGTGAGCCGGGTGGGGACACCGGGATCGAGCAACTCGGTGTTGGTCTTGCCGCCCCGATAACGGGCCCGGAGAATCCCGTCGGTCAGCGCCCGGGCGGTCCCGTCGGGGAACACGTCGACCAGCCGGCCGGTGAAGTCGGTGTCCCGGGCGGACGAGGCGATCCAGAGCTCGAGGGTAACGGGTCCGGTCACTTCGATGGCTTCCAGGAGTGGTTCGCTCGAGTAGACCAGAACGTCGGGCCGGGCTTCGATCTGGCGTTGATCGGTCGGGGCGCGGGAATAGGCGCCGCTGGCGCCGGTGAGTACCGGGTTGGTCGGGTCGTAGGTAAAGGTGTCGACCGGGGCGCCCTCGGGCGGCATCGGGGCCAGGCGGCCATCACCGTCCTGGGTATTGGCGCGGCCGCGGCTGGACAGGAAGTATTCGGTCGGTCGGGCGCGGGTCAGCGGCCATTCCCACTCGTCCCGCCAGCGGTTCTCGCCCATGACGAAGAGCCGGACGGGAGGTTGCTCGAAATCGGCCGTCTGGCCCGGTCGGGTCCAGTGCGAAAACCAGCGGACCATCAACTCGAACGAATCGAGGCCCGCATCGGGCCTGTAGCTCACGTCGCCGATTCGGGTCGACGCGGTAGTGGGGCGGGCATGGGTCCAGGGGCCGACGATCAGGCGCTGGTTTCGACGGGCCCGCTCGGAAGCGGCGCGCGAGCGAAGGCCCGCGAAGTTGGCCAGGGTGCCGTTGAGGAGGGCATCGTACCAGCCGGTCAGATGATACGCCGGGACCTCGAAGCGGTCGTGCCGAGCGGCGACGTCGAAGGTGGTCCAATAGTCGTCGTACGACGGATGAGCCAGCATCTCGAAGTACCCGGGCATCAGGCGCTTCAGGTCGAGTTCGTTCATCGCGTCGAGCGGCAGGGCCCAGAGCCACCGGGTGCGGAGCTGAGTCCGATCCGCGGGCGAGAGCCCGATCTCCCCGTCCCGGTCGGCGCTCGGGTCGAGCAGTCGGCGGCGGACGTCCATGGCCTGACCCAGGTTCCACGACAGGCCATCGGCCAGGTAGAACGCGCCGCCTTGGAAGACCATGTCGTAGCGGCTGGCGTACGACGCCGACGGGAAGAGGGCGACGAGATGGGGCGGTCGGAGCGGCGCGGCCAACAGCTGGGTGGTGGCGCTGTAACTGCCTCCGAACATCCCGACCTGGCCATTGACGCCGGGCCGGGTCGCCAGCCATTCGATCGTGTCGTAGCCGTCCGTGCCTTCGTCGTGGGGTCGGGCCGTGCCCTCGGAGGTGTAGCGTCCACGGGTATCCTGCACCGCCACGACGAAGCCCCGCGCGGCCAGCCGGCGGAACCGATCGTCATCCGGACCGGGGTTCTTCGAGTACGGAGTCCGCTGGAGCAGGGCGGGGAAGGAACCGGGCCGATCCGGGCGGTAGATGTCGGCCCGAAGGACGACGCCGTCACGCATCGTGGCGGGTACGTTCTTCTCCACGACAACCGGCCCGGTCGGCCGTTGGGCCGCCAGCGGCGCCGAGAGGAGCGGGAGCAGGGCAATGGCGCCGATCACTCCGACCGGGACCCTCCGGCTGGCCAGGCGCATGGTGGGACACTCCGCAATCCGGGATGAGGGGGTGAACGGTTCCGAAGGGATGCTACCGCTGGCGCCGGGAGCCGGGCAACCCGGCTAGGTTCTCTCCTTCCCCAATCCGGGAGATGGCGGCATGAGACGGCTGACGTTGGCGTTCGGGTTGGCGGCTTCGCTGGCTGGCTCGGCGGTCGGGCAGGAATCGGCGCCGCTCGACCGCGGCCTCGACCGGCTGGTGGCCAACTACATCGATCTCTACACCAGGGACGCGTTGCCCCGTTGGAAGGCGCTGTTCCTGCCGACGTTCACCGTGGCCTCCACCGCGGCCGACGGCGGGGTCTCGACGCGGACCCTCGACCAGTTCTATGCCGCCCAGGAACGCGGGTTCAGTTCGAGCCGGTCAATGGGCGAACGGCTCGAAAACGTCAAAGTGGACCGACGAGGCCGGCTGGCGAGCGTTTGGGCGGACTTCGTCTTCTGGCAGGACGCCGATTCCACCAGGGGGCGGCTAGTGCTGCTCGCCATTCACCAACGGGAGGGGTGGCGGTTCCATTCCCTGATGTTCTCGTATCACGATTGAGCGGCCGGAAGGCCGTCAGCCCTGAACCCAGGCAAGCGCCTCGTCGCGATTTCGGAAGACCTCGATCT
Organism: uncultured Gemmatimonadota bacterium; assembly: GCA_902826755.1. Lineage (GTDB taxonomy): Bacteria > Gemmatimonadota > Gemmatimonadetes > Gemmatimonadales > GWC2-71-9 > SHZU01. The sequence goes on along the minus strand of CADEGB010000010.1, from coordinate 262 downwards.
GGTAGGGGGCGCCGCTCCTGACCATCTGATACATCCGCGCCATGCCGTAGACCAGATCGCGGGGCGCCACCACCGCCCAGCGCCCGCCCGCCCACATGGCATCGGCCCGCTTGGCGATCTCCGCCACGGTTCGAATGTCGGGCCCGACCAGATCGAGCCCGGTCAGGTTCGAGGTGTCGATCAAGCCGTTCGGACCTTGGAGGTCAGGCCGGCCGGTCATCGCCTTGATGATGGCGACGGCATCGTTGAGATCGATCCGACC
>CADEGB010000009.1 GCA_902826755.1 uncultured Gemmatimonadota bacterium | reverse complement strand
GATATCAGTCACGAAGCCGAGCCCGCGCGGTGAGCGCTCGCTGCCCGGCGGTGGCCGCCGGGAGCACCAGCCAACCCACCAGAATCCAGCGGGCCCAGTCCGGCCGGAGCGCCAGCGCCACGTAGACGATCGACGTCTCCCCGGCTTCGGCAAAACCCGGCGTGAACTGGACGGAGCGGTTGTTTCCCGGCACGGCGACCTGACGTCGTTCAAGCAGCGATGACAACACCGCCGTCGTCGTGATCGCCAGGACGTAACCGGTCAGGACCAGGAGCCAGAGCATCCGCTGCTCCGGCTGCACGGCGGCGAACGCCACGGCCATCAGCGAGTAGGCAGCCATGTCGAGCACCACGTCGAGATACCCGCCGAACGCGGAGCCCACCTGCCCTTCCCGGGCCACCGCGCCATCGAGCGCGTCGAACAGCCGGCTCCCGAGCCAAAGCGAGATCCCGATCACCGGTCTGCCACTGGCAATGGCACCCGCGGCCCCGACGGCCACCAGGAATCCCGCCCCCGAGACCTGATTGGGGGTAACGCCGATGGCCCGCAGGGCGCGGGCCGGCCGACTCAACCCCGGCGCGATGAACCGGCGAAAGCGCTCGTCGAACATCAGAACCGATACTGCGCCGACACCTGGAACTGGCGCGGCGGGCCGGGGGAAAAGAGGCGGACGGGATCGCCGACATTCCCATACTGGATCCGACTGCCCGACCCGCCGAGTCCGATCGGATACCCGCCCCAGTTGGTGCGGTCCAGAAGATTGAAGCCGTCGACCCGCACCACCAGCCCGTCGGTCACTGGCAGGCGGTACTGGATGCTGGCGCGAAGGTCGAAGAACGCCGGAAGCCGCTCGCCGTTGCGCGGAACGCCGAAGAACCGCGGCCCATTGCCGAGGAACGCGTTGCCGCGCACCGGGCCGATGCCGAGCAGGTCGTAGCTGGCGTTGCCAGCCGCGGTCGAGACCCCCGCCAGGCGGTTGATCGGCTGACCGGTCTGGAAGTCGCCGATGACGGACAACTCGATCCGGCGACTGGCCTGATAGATCGAGCGGAGCGTCACGTGGTGGCGGCGGTCGTTGTTGGCATCGGCCCACTCGGTGCTGGTACAGGCGGCCCCGGTCACCGCGTCGACTCGGTCGGCCGAGAAGCAATTGGCCTCGGCCGCGGTGAAGTTGATGTCCTCGGTGTCGGTCTTCGAACGCGACCAGGTCCAGTTGCCGTCGAGCGCGAGCCGCCCCAGCCGGCGGCGGATCGAGGTCGACAGGCCAAGATAGGTGGCCCGACCTCCGGACTCGCTGGTGGACAACCGCCGGAACCCACCGGCCACCGGCGCCACGGGCCGAGTGCCGTCGGCGGGGCAGTCGAACGTGCTGGCGCAGGGTTGATCGACCCGGTCGCCGGGGCCGATCCGTCGCGACGACGGGTTGAGGTCGACGTTGCGCGGCAGATCGCGAGTCTCCGACCAGACCGCGTCGACCGCCACCGCCCAGTCCTCCCCGATCTGGCGCTGCCATCCCAGAGTGGCCTGGATGCTCCACGGCTGCTCGAGGCCCAGGGCAAAGGTCCGGAAGACCTCGCGCGGCGGCAGCTGATCGCGCCGTTGCTGCAGCTCCGCCGGCGTCGGCCCTCGAAGGTAGCCCGGCGCGTCAGTGCCGGTGAAGGTGACCACCGCGTTGCCGTCGGGCCCCAGCTGGATCGCGTCGGAGTAGATCGCGTAGGGGAGCTTGCCGGTGTAGATCCCGGCGCTGCCCCGGACCACGCTCCGAGCGGTCCGGTACCAGTTGAACGAGACCCTTGGCTGGAAGTTGTCGAGGTCGGGCTTGCTCTGGCCCCGGCTGGTCAGGTCGTCGTAATCCCACCGCAGCCCGATCTGCACCGTCAGCGCCGGGTTGACCCGCCAGACATCGGCCACGAACGCGCCGACCACGGTCTGGTTGAGATCGACCTGCTGCGGGCTCGCGTCCACGGTGTAGCTCTGGACTCGGACATTGGCCGGGATGTCCGAAAACCGGAGCGGCTCCCCAGGCCGGCCGCCGATGTTACCGTCGTCGAATACCACGTACGACCCGTTCGGATTGGTCCCGGCCGCCGTCAGCTCGAACCGACCGGCCACCAGATCCGCGCCGACCTGGAGATTGTGCCGGCCGATCGTGGTCTCCAGCACGTTGCGGATCTGGAGCTGTCGCTCCGTCTCGTCGAAGACGAAGTTGCTCGATCCCACCACCGCCTCCACCGCCAGGCCCGGCGTCACCACGGTCACCTGCGGTTTCGAGAAGTCGCTCCCGGTCGGCGGAAAGAACCACCGGAAGGTGCCGAACTGGACACTGGCGGTGTTGCTGGTCCGGCCGCCACCTAGCACCGTGCGGTGAATCAGCGCCGTAAGGGTCCCAACTCGGCGCGTGGTGATGTCCGCCTCCGGGGTGATGACGCCGTTACCCTGCCCGGCCCGACTCACCGAACTGCCCGCAAAGCGGAGCGTGGTGTGATGCCGGGAGTTCCAGGCATGATCGACACGACCAAAGGCCTTGAACTTGTTCCGATCCTCGCTCCCGAGAAAGGGCGCCAGGGCCGTCGACCCGATCCGGTCTTCGGTTTCGGACGTGTACTCGACCGCCATGGCGCCATAGGTGCGGCCGCGCGCCAGCGGGCCCGTCAGGTTGCCGCCCAGTTGCAGACGCTGAAAGCCGTCCTGACGCCGCGCCACCGCCTCCGGCACCGCGCCGAACGGCACCTTGTTGGGAGCGTCGAACGGACGGCCCGGTCGCCAGTAGCCGAACACATCGCCGCGGGCCTGGTCGCCGCCCGTCAGGGTCTGGAAGTCGACCACCCCGGTCGAGCTCCGCCCGAACGCCGTCGAGTAGCCGTTGACCAAGGCGTCGACCCGGCGGATGGCGCCGAGGGGCAACTCGACCCGCGGTCCTCCCAGGAAGCCTTCGTTGGCGTCGAGTCCGTCGACGACATACTGCGTGTACAGGGAGTTCCCGCCGTTGAAGGAGAGCGTCGGTGCGTCGCCGAAGTAGGAAGTGGCCTGCGCCACCCCCGGGATGTTGAAGAGGAGCGCCAGCGGGTCTCGGCCATCGGTCGGCAGGGCCGCGATTTCCCGAGCCTCGACGGCGCCACCGGTGACGGCGTCGCGGGTGTCGAGCAGCGGGCGTTCGCGCAACGCGATGACCGCGATCGGCTCGAGCAGATGGAGCGGGCGAAGCGTGGCCGCGATCTCACGAACCTGACCGGCGCCCACCGGGCCGAGCGCGATCCGTTCCGCCGTGTAGCCCACGGCCGTCAGCTCCAACCAGCCGGCCTGCCCCGCCGGGATCTCCAGCCGGAACCGACCCCGGTCGTCCGTCTCCATGGCCGCACCCGTCTCGAAGCGGACCCGCGCTCCCGCGATAGGTGCCCCGGCCTGGGCCCGCACGACGCCGGCAACGGCCGCAGCCTGGGCTTCGATCGTTCGAACCGTCAGCGACGACAACGACTCGAGGAGCAGCAACACCTTGAGGTACGACCTGCCAGTCATGATCCGTCTCGCGAAGAAGGGCCAGCCGCGTCAGCTGGCGACACAGGGTAGTCTTCCAGCACCGGGCCCGGGCCCGGATGCCGAATCAGATTGAGCGCCGCCTCGACTACCGCGCGCTGACGGGCGACGTCGCCCGGCCCGCCGAGAGGCCGGCCGAACGGGAACGGAACGGCCAGGGCCCTCGGCGCGCCCACCCGCAGCGCCACCTCCCGAACCAGGGCGATCGACACGGTCGCGATGCCGCGTCGTTCCACCGCCGCCGCGAGCAGTCCCACGGACTGCGTGCAAAGGGGTCACACCGGGACGAACAGCGCCAGATCGACCTGGTCCTGCGCCAACAAGTCCGCAATGGCCGGCCCGGTCTGCTTGACCAGCCGTCCGGCCGCGAGGATCGATCCGTTGACGCTGACGTGGCGAGGCGCGACCGCGCCGATGATGCCCGCCGCCGCGAGGGCCGCCACGTGCGGCACCGGAAACCCGGACGCGGGATCCGCCTTGAGGGCCCGCCGATCGAACGAGTGGCTGACCTGACCGAGCCGAAGGGCGCTGAGGTCGACATCGGCGGGCAAGGCCCGCCACGAGGCATCGCCCCCGAGGATGGGACGGAACGGGAGGTCGAGCCCGGGTCGATAGAACCCCGCGCTGGTGACGACCGCGACGCGAAGTTCGCTCAGCGGGCCGCGCGGCGGGGCCCACGCGGGCTCTGCCCGCCGCCACGGGTAGGCGGCCAGCAGCAACCGATCCCTGGTCGACAGCTCGTCGAACGAGGCCATCAGCGGAACACCCGGAACCAGCCGCCGAGGACCCGACGAGCCAACGGCGTGAGCTTGGCGCGTCGCCATTGATCCGCGGCCTTGCGATACGCCTCGGCCTGGGTCGGATAGGGATGCATCGCGCGCCCGATCGCGCCGAGCCCGAGCCCGTTGGTCATGGCCACGACCGCCTCACCGATCATTTCGCCGGCATGGGACCCGACGATGGTCACACCGAGAATCCGGTCGCTCCCCTCCGCCAGGACCACCTTCAGGAGCCCGTCGGTCTCGCCGTCGAGTACGGCGCGGTCGACGTCGGGGAACGGGACGACGATCTCGTCGACCCGCCGACCCTGTTCGCGCGCCGCCGCCGCCGTCAACCCAATGTGAGCAAGTTCCGGGGTGGTGTAGGTCACCCACGGCACGATCAGCCGGCTGGCCCGCCCCCGCCCGAAGAACAGCGCGTTGGCAATGACTTGTCGAGCCTGGAAGTCGGCGTGATGGGTGAACTGGAGTCGCGAGGAGACGTCGCCCACCGAGAAGATCCGGGGGTTGGAGGTCCGGAGCCGGTCGTCGACCCGGACGCCTGTCCGATCGAACGTCACCCCGGCCACCTCGAGACCGATGCCATCGACGTTAGGTGCCCGTCCGGCCGCCACCAGAATCCGATCGGCCTCGATGACGCGCTCGGCCCCATCCCGCCGCACCGTCACCCGAAGTCCCGTGGCGTCCCTAGCCACTCCCGCCACGCTGACGCCCAGATCGAATCGAACGCCTCGGGCCCGCAACGCGTCGGCCACGATCGCCGCGGCGTCGGCGTCGTCCCGACCGAGGATCCGGGTGGCCTGATCGACCAGCGTGACCTCACTGCCGAACCGGGCGAACGTCTGCGCCATCTCGCACCCGATCGGACCGCCACCGATCACCAGCAGGCGTCTCGGCAGTTCGGTCAGGGAGAACAGTGTTTCGTTCGTGAGATACCCGGCCTCCGCCAGTCCCGGAATCGGGGGCGCCACGGCCCGCGCCCCGGTGGCCACGACGGCGCGACGGAACCGGATCGTCCGCCCGTCGACTTCGAGGGTCTCGGGACTGGTGAATCGCCCCCCGCCGAGAAAGACGTCGACGCCGAGCCCGGCAAACCGGGCCGCGCCGTCTACGGGACTCAGCCCGGCCCGGAGGCGCCGCATCCGATCCATGACGGCGCCGAAGTCGCCAGCGCCCGCCACGGTTGGGCCACCGAAGTCGGCCGCCGCCCGGCGCGCGACGTCCCATGCCCGGGCCGCGGCGATCAAGGCCTTCGAAGGCACGCACCCGACGTTGAGGCAGTCACCCCCCATCAGGTGGCGCTCCACCAACGCCACCCGAGCGCCCAGGCCCGCCGCCCCGGCGGCCGACACCAGGCCACCGGTGCCCGCACCGAGGACGGCGAGATGGTAGCGATCCCGAGGCGTCGGATTCTGCCACGTCGGCGGATGGACCTGGTCCACGAGCCGCTGGTTGTGCTGATCCATCGGCTCGATCGTAACCGGCGTCGTCATCAGGAGACTCCCGCTTCCGACGCCAGCGCCCGCCGGGCGAGCCTGGTGATCAACACGGTGACAGCCACGGTGGCGGCGAGGCCGAGGCCCAGCACCAGCCAGTACCCCGTCCCCTTGGGCGTCACGGCTCCGGCGGCCAGGCTGGCCACGTCGCCAGCCAACTTGCCGTAATAGACGTAGAGAAAGGTGCCCGGCAACATCCCGATCGAGGCCGCCACGTAGTCGGCGAACCGGACCCGGGTGAGGCCGAGCCCGTAGTTGAGCAGGCTGAACGGGAAAATGGGCGACAAGCGGAGCAGGAAGACGATCTTCCGGCCCTCGCGGCTCACGGCCTGATCGATCGCGGCAAACCGGGGGTCGCCGGCGAGCCGCCGTTCGATGGGGCGGCGCACGAGGTGCCGGGCGATCAGAAACGCCGCCGATGCCCCGGCCACGGCGCCGACGAATACGATCGCCACGCCGTCCCGAAGCCCGAAGATCGCGCCCGCCGCGAGGGTCAGCAGCGACCCCGGCACCAACGCCACCACCGCGGCCGCGTAGCCAGCCATGAACACCACCGGCGCGAGCGCCCCCTGGCCGCGAACCCACTCTATGAAGACCGGCAGTCGATCCCCGAACACCCGGCCGAGCGCAACCAGCCCGGCGACGACAGTCACGATCGCCGCCACTCGAACCACCCGCTTCACGATCGGCCTCGCCCCACGGACGCCGTGCGTTTCCGCGCTTGCTCCTGGCTGTTCAGGGTCCAGTCGTACTTCGTATAGGTCAGCTTGGCCGACCCTGACTCGAGCAGATCCCGTTCCGGCCCGGCGGGATAGTACCGGGCGATGAACCGCATGATCGTCGCGTCCGAGCCGCCGAAGTCCTTGGCGTAGTCGTTGAACTTGAAGACCTCGCTGACCCAGACGGTCCGGCGCGCCACGTCGACCCGGTTCTTGTCGGGTGACTGGGTCAGGAAGCTCCGGCTCTGATCCTCGAGCTGCCGTTCGAGGTCGGCGCCTCGATAGGCCTCCGAGCGGAGAGGGGGGCACCCCATGGCGGCGCACACCAGGGCAAAGTGGATTCGCGGCTCCTGAAACGTCGGCCGGATGATCTGCTGCTCCACCGTTTCGAGGTCGTAGGTCGTCCCGCCCACCACCACCAGCTTCTCCGCCCACGGGCCGAGGCCTTTGAAGAGGCCGAGCGCGCGATTGATGTTGCGGATCGAGCCACGCTCGCGGTGCTTGACGATCAGGCGGATGGTATAGGCGTTGTAGGCATTCAACCAGAACGCGAGCTGCTCATCGCGGGCCAACCCGGCCGGGTCGGTGGCGGCCAGTTGACCGAGATACCGTTCGAAGCCGGGGTCGGCGGCAAAGGCGTCATAGTCGACCATGCCATCCACCACGTTGGTCCGGAGCATTCGATCGAACTCGGCGTGGTCGAACCCCGGTTGGGGGCGGGGGTCCGTCGCGATCGCCGTCGCGATCGCCAGTTGGTACCACATGCTGTTTCCTCCGCATTGGCAGGCCGGGTCGGGCCTGGACTGCTATTCTTCCGGCAGCCGGCCCGGCCATTACACTGGCCGCTGCCGGCGCACCCAAGCTTCGGTACGGCGAGCGGGCTCGCCAACGCGTAGCCCGTCAACCGTTCACCCAGGAGGATTCATGAGCGGGTCTCGAAACCGCGGCGATCTTGGCGGCGGAGTGGTTGTGGGCGCACGTCGGGAGGTTGTGAGGTGACTGCCGAGGAACCCCGCCCGCCGCTCCCGCCGTTCACCTTGGCCACTGCGGCGGCCAAGGTCCGAGCGGCCGAAGATGCCTGGAACAGCCGCGATCCCGGCCGGGTGGTCGCCGCATACACACCAGACAGCATCTGGAGGAACCGGGCGGAGTTTCTCCGTGGCCGCGTGGAGATCCAGGCCTTCCTCCGTCGCAAGTGGGATCGGGAAATCGAATATCGGCTGATCAAGGAGCTCTGGGCCTTCCACGACCACCGAATTGCCGTCCGGTTTGCCTACGAGTGGCGGGACGACTCCGGGAGCTGGTACCGGTCCTACGGGAACGAGAACTGGGAGTTTGCGCCAGACGGCCGGATGGCGCGGCGGATCGCCAGCATCAACGATCTTCCAATTAGCGCCGCCGACCGCCGGTTCCGATGGCCGGCTGGGCCTCGGCCGCTCGACCACCCGGGCCTCTCCGACCTCGGCCTCTGAGCGAACCGAGGCGCCCAAGGGCGTCCTCCGGAGGGCGTGGCGTCCGCTGAGCGGCGGCGGGTATGGAGTTTGTCCACCGGTGGACAAATCGCGTCCGAAGGGCGCCGACGACTGGGAATGCCTGTCCCGGGTGGACATGGGCCGCCGCCCCGGCCGAAGCCCCAGCACGACTGCTCCCGGTAGAGCTGACCTTTGCCGGCAAACCACCGCGGGATTGCCCGGACCCCAACCGCCAGGAGGCGGGCCCTGACCCCTATATCGCGGCCCACGCAAGTACCACATGAGCAATTCTCCGGGAATCTCGGAGCCCGCCATTTCGCCTTTGACCACTCCGGACTAGACTTGCGAAGGCGCTCCAACGGGAACTCGATGAATCAACGACTGTTTGTAACGGTCCTGGTAGCCAGCCTGACCACCGGCCCGCTGGCCGCCCAAGCCCGCTTGGGCCCGGTTGACGGCGGCGGACTGCCCCCGACCGATACCGCTCGGGTGGCGGTCGGCACCCTCGCGCCTGACTTCACCCTCGAAGCGCTCCAGGGGCCGCCCGTCACCCTGTCGCAGTTCCGCGGCGCCAAGAACATCATCCTCGTCTTCTATCGCGGACACTGGTGACCCTACTGCGCGCGCCAGCTCGGGGAGCTGAAAGACCTGTTGTCGCCCGACCAACGCCAGACCACCGAGCTGCTCGCGGTGGCCATCGACGATGCGGCCGACTTGCAGAAGATGGTTGACCGGGTGGCGGCCGAGGCCGGCCGCAAACCCGACTACACATTCCTGTCCGACCCAGGGCATCGGGTCATCGATCGGTACGGCCTCTACAACCCGACCGGACGAGGCTGGCCGCACCCGACCACCTACGTCATCGACCGCCGGGGTGTGGTCCGCTGGAAGTTCATCGAGATCAACTACAAGATCCGGCCAACGAATGAGATGATTCTCGAGGCCCTGACCAAGGTCCAGTAGCCGGGGCATCGCGCTCAGCCAGGCGAGTCGTCGCCGCGCTGCTTCAAAATGGCCCGCTCGAGCGCGGCAAGCCGCTCGGCATCGAGCGGCTGGGTCAGGGTCTCGCGAATCAAGGGCCCCAGGGCCGCGATCTCCCGTGCGTACCGACGACAATCCCCACAGAGCAAGAGGTGCAGACGCAGCAGGAGCGCACGAACGGTCCAGTCACTGGCCCCAACCCCGGTCGCAAGGAGGCGGACGACCTCCTGACACGTCGGCATTCAATTCCCTCCCCTCCAAGGCGCGCTCGATCGATGGGTGCGGATAGTGGTTCCGACCGGCATCCGTGTCATTACAGGTACCCCGAAATGAACCGGGGGTGCCCGGCCGCGACAACGGCTGGGCGGCGCAACCAGTACCCGGAGGTCCCGTGATCCTGTGGTCCGCCACCATCGTCTGCCTCGGCTTCGGCCCGGTCGACCTCCTCGGCTTGAAGGAGACGTCGCCCGGCGCCCGCCTTCCGGCCGGCTGGGAAATTCAGCCGGTCAAGAACGTCCCGCCGCCCCTCGTTTCGGTCCACGCTACCGACTCAGCCCCGGTCCTCCGAATCGAAGGTGCGGGGACGGCGGCGTGGCTGCACCGGTCGTTTCGGACGGGAGCTGGACCGGGGGGCGGGAGACTTCGCTGGTCGTGGCGGGTTCTCGAGACCCCCGCTCATGCCGACCTCCGTCGAAAGGACCGGGACGACTCGGCTATCCGGCTGTACGTCATTTTCGGAAACCCGAGGGGAGTTCTCTCCAAAGGCGGTCGGATCATCTTCTACTCGACCGGTTCGAACGAACCGCCCGACTACACCGGCCGGAGCCACGTCAGCGGCAGGATCCAGATCGTCCGGGTGGCGGGCGCCGATCGACTGGGGGAGTGGGTCGAACTGGAAGTCGACCCGGAAGCCGACTATCGGAGAATCTGGGGTCGAACGCCCCCACGAATTACCGCGGTGGGCTTGATGCAGGACACCGACCAGACCGGAGGCGGCGCCATTGCAGAGGTGCGGAGGCTCGAGCTAGCGGACCTACTTCCCTCACCCGCAGGGCATCCCGGCATCGACCCACAGCTGGACGAGCAACCCGTGGATCCTTCTCACGGCTTCTCGAGCTTCTTGGCCTCGCTCTGCGCGTCCTTGTGGCCCTGGGCGGCCGCCTTCTTGAACCACTCCAGCGCGTCCGCCTCCGACTTCGGCACGCCCTTACCGTCCTTGTAGAACCGCCCGAGCATGAACTGCGCGTCCCGATCGCCCCGCTCGGCGGCGGTGCGATACCACTTGGCCGCGTCCGCCTCGCTCTTGGTCACGCCGTTGCCACGCTCGTAGAGCCGGCCGAGGCGGCGGGCCGCCTGCGCGTTGCCCTGGTCCGCCGCCTTCTGATACCACTGGGCCGCCTCGGCGTCGTTCTCCTTGACGCCCTTGCCGTCTTCGAGCGCCACGCCCAACTCGAGTTGCGCCGCCGCCCGGCCACCCTCCGCCGCCTGCCGGAAGAACATCGCCGACTTGGCCTCGTCCCGCGGCACGCCCGACCCATCCCGGTGGAGATAGCCGAGCCGCTCCTGCGACTCTCGATCGCCGCCGGCCGCGGCTTTCCCGAACCAGACCGCGGCCTCCGTCGGATTGCGAGCCGTGCCGTTGCCGTTCTCGTGCAAGCGACCGAACAGCCGCTGGGCAGCCGCGTCGCCGGCGGCGGCCTCCTTCTGGCACAACGCAAACGCCGCCGCCCACTCCGCCCGGGCCCACGTCCGGGCGCAGGTCTGGGACACGGGTGGAGGCTGGGGCGGTGGCGGCGGCACCGCGGCCTGCACCTCGGCCAGGGCCGGCCGCCAGACGAACGTGGCGCCCTCCCTGACGGTGACCCGCTGCTCGACCGGCTGATACCCGGCAGCCGTGAGGGCCAAGGTGTGAGACCCCGGGGTCACCCGGATCCGGAGCCCCCGAACGGGTCGGCCGTTCAGCGTTAGGCGCCCCCCGGTTGGCAGGGGAACGCCGAGCACGATGGTCCCGGAGTCGACGCCGGCGGGGGGGGGCTCGGTCGGTTCGGTAACGGGCGGCTCGACGACCGGCGGTTGCGCCACGGCCGTCGTCTCAGGCGGCGGTGGCGCCGGCGGGGCAACCGTGTCGGGGAGCACCGGGATCACCCCATTGGTGTCGTCGTCTCGAAACGCAAACACCGCCACGACCACGATCAACACCACCGCCGCGATCCCACCAATCAACTTGACCGGCGGCCGCCCGCCCACCGTCCGTCCCGACCCGCCGCCCGAAACGGGCTCGGGCGCCACAGGCTCCGGCGGCGCGGGGGGCGGGACGGGCGGCTCGAACGGCGGCGACACGGCGGAAGGGTTCGGGTCGAACAGGCCGAACCCGGCCGGCGCCACCTGCGTGGCCCCCAACTCGGCGGCCAGCGGCCGGAACACCTGAGTTTCGCCGATCGAATACGCCGCCTGCGACGGATCGGCGCTTTCGTCCTTCTTTAACCGGAGTGCCACCAGCTTGCCACGAGCCAGATCCCGCGCAAAGAAGACCGGCCCGCCTTCGACCCGGTCCATCTTGCCGAGGATCTCGTACTCTCCGGCGGTGGCTTCCCGCACCGCCTCCAGCAGCTGGTTTGCCTCTTCGACCCCGGGGGTAAACCCGACCGCCGAGAGGTCCGCCCCGCACCGGAAGCAGAATCGATCGAGGTCCGGCAGCACGCTCCGGCACTCCGGACACTTGTTCTCGAGCCCCGGCACCGCGCCGTCGAGCGTCTTGACCACCTCGAGGGTAAACTCGTCACCACCGGCCCGGGTCAGCTTCATCGCCACCAGGCTGCCGGACTCGAGTTCCCGGGCCAGGTAGACCACGTTACCGCTCCGGCTCCGCCCCATCTCGCCGAGGATGTCGTAGGCGCCCTCCGCGGCCTGACGGACCTGCGCCATCAGCTGATCGAATGGATCGCCGTCGGGGGAGACGTTGAACGACGTGCTGCCTTCGGCCACGGAGCGTCCTCGGATTCGAGGGGTTGAACTTCAGAACCTAGACGTTCTTTGGGCGACAGCAAGTCCGGGGCCGATTGCCGGTGGCTTGGCGGAACCGGGCCGCCGGCCCAGATTCCGGACAGCTTCTGCCGGGGAGACGGACCGATGCGCGGTGGATGGATTCTGGCCCTGACCCTCGGGGCAACCCTGGGAGGTCCGGCCCTGACGGCCGCTCAGTCGGCGTCGGTCCGAATCGGCGTGGTGAGCGGCCCCCTCGGCTCCTTTGCCAGCACCATCCTCACCGCCACCCGGATTCCCTTCGAACCCATCACCGCCAAGGTCCCCGGCGACAGCCTCGGCCGCTTCGGCCTGGTGGTGATCGACAACCTCTACCGGCTCCAGGACCTCAACGCCCCGGCGTTCAAGAGCTACGTCGAGCGGGGCGGGGTCCTGGTCATCCTCAACCCCAAGACCGACGGCTTCACCAAGAGCTGGTCGCCCTACGAGATCTTCATCGGCGAGTTCACGCTCGAGGCCAAGATCGTGCAACGGAAGCACCCGCTTTTCCGGGGCTTCCCGAACGACAAGCTCCAAGACTTTGCCGACTCGAACGGGCCCTTCGTCGGGAATTGCTCGTTCACGGAGCCCGCGCCCGAGTGGAAGGTGCTGGCCCGGCACGCCAAGAAGAGCAAGAACGCCGTCATCGTGGAGGCGGACTACGGAAAAGGGCACCTGCTGCTGGCGTGCACCCGGTTCGATCACTACAACGCCAAACCCGGCCCCACCCGGCTGGGCGACAACCTCTTCAAGTACCTGATCGAACTGGCCGCCGCCCGGGCCGGCTGACCCTCACGCCGCGGTGGCCTCGGCCGCCGCGGCGCGGAGGACCCGAAGAGCCAGGTCGATGGTCTTCCGGTGGGTTCGGAACGACAGCGCCACCATTCGAAGGGTGAACCGCCCGTCGATCATCGTCGACGAAAGAAAAACCCGCCCGTCCCGCCGGACCGCCTCGACGATCCGCTGATTGATCCGGTTGCACCTCTCGAGATCGGCCCCCGGCGGCACCCACCGGTACGTCACGATGGAGAGGTCCGGCTCCGGCCCGACCTCGAACCCGAGTTCCGCCACCTCACGCCGGAAGTAGCGCGCCAGCAGAAGCTTCTCTTCGAGCCCGGCGCGGAACGGCGCCAGCCCGAGCAGCTTGAGCGGAAGCCACATCCGGACGGCCCGGAAGTGCTTGGTCAATTCCGGACTCACGTCGGCCGGCGAGACCTCGTCCCGCGCTGCCGCCGCGTCCTGCATGTAGTTGCCGAAGTAGTGGTGGGTCGCGAGCATCGGGGCGGCGTCCCGAACCAGCACCACCCCGCACCCGTACGGCAGGAACAGCGTTTTGTGCGGATCGAGCACCACCGAGTCCGAGGTCTCGATGCCGCGCAACATGCTCCGCCCGTGTTCGGTCAGCAGGAAGAACCCGCCGTAGGCCGCGTCGACGTGGAACCAGCACCCCGCCGCATGGGCAACGGCCCCGATCCGGTCGAGCGGGTCGACAGCGCCGGTGTCGGTGGTGCCGGCGGACGCGATCACCAGCCAGGGCCGGAGGCCCGCCGCCCGATCCGCCTCGATCAGCGAGGTGAGCGCGTCGGGACGCATCCGGAAATGTTCGTCGATCGGAACCTGACGAACCTGCACCTCGCCCAACCCCGCGATCCGGAGCGCCTTCTCGATGCAGTGATGGGCCTGCGAGGTGAGATAGACCACCGCCGTGGCCAGGTCGCCCCCCTTGAGACCGTGGGCATCGCGCGCCGTGGCAATGGCCGTCAAGTTGGCGATACTGCCCCCCGACGCGATGTTCCCCGCGGCGGAGGCCGGGTAGCCGACCAGGTCCGCCACCCAACGCAGCAACTGGTTCTCCATCCGGACCGGACCGGGTCCGGTAAAGAAGATCCCCGCGTATTTGTTGCTGATCGCCGCGAGGTAATCGCCGAGGGCGGCGTGGTAGATCCCGCCCCCCGGCACGTACGCCAGGTGCCCCCCGGATGCCGGATTGAGGCCGGGCGTCACTACCTCGCGCTCGAACAAATCAATCACCCGCTCCAGCTCGAGCCCCCGCTCCCCGATCGGTTCGGCCAGGAGGCCTTGACCCGAGCCGGCGTCGTCCTCGAACGCCTTGAGGGTCTCGATCCGGCGGAGGAACCGCTCGGCCGAAGCCGACACGGCATTGCGGAGCGTGCGGCGGCGGCCGGTGCCGGGATTGAGCGGCCTGGCCGCCCGCTCGAGTTGTCCGAGCCGAGCCACCAGGGCCGCTTTCGATTCTTCGGTCGTCATGGGACCGAAACTAACTCGGGAGACGAAAAGCGGGGCGGGCTCGACGCCCGCCCCGCCCCGTGCCGCCCTGCGACGGCCGCCGGATCAGAAGTCCGACCAGAGGTACTGGTTGGTGACCTCGTGGTGGAACTGGATTTCGGGAATCTTGATCTTGCTGCCCAACGCCTTCGGGCACCGCTCGGCCGACGCCAGCTTCAGGTCGGCGTACTTCTTGTGGACTGCTTCGCCGAGCAGGTCGGCAGCGTACTTGGAACCCTTGAACAGCCGGATCGCGTCGTAGATGTTGTCGGGCAGGAACTTGGTCCGGTCGCGCTTCTTGTCGCCGTTTTCCGGCTCGATCGGGCCCTGGAACCCGGTCTTGAGCAGGGTGTAGAGCGCCATGTACGGATTGGCGTCCGGGGCGATCGAGCGGACCTCGATCCGAGCCGACTTCTCGTTGCCGAGCGGAATCCGGACCATCGAACCCCGATCCACCGGCGACGCCTTGATCTGGTTCGGCGCCTCGAAGTGCGGATCGAGACGGCGGTACGCGTTGACGCTCGGGTTGAGGACCAGACAGAGATCCTGTCCGCTGCTCAGGATCCGGTCAATGAACTTCCAGCCGAGCTTCGAGAGCTTGTCCTGACCCTTCGGGTCGAAGAACAGGTTCTTGCCCTTCTGGCTGACCGAGATGTTCGTGTGCATCCCGGATCCGTTGATGCCAGTGACCGGCTTGGGCAGGAAGCTGGCGGTCATGTCGAGCTTGGCCGCCACCTGCCGGCAAATCAGCTTGTAGAGCAGCACCTGGTCGGCGGCGATGCTGGCCTCGGTGTAGCTGTAGTTCATCTCGAACTGCGAGGGCGCCACCTCCGGATGGTCCTTCTCGTTGGCAAAGCCCATGGCCCGCTGGACCTCGGCCGCGCTGTCGATGAACGACCGGAGCGAATCGCCCGGGAGCGAGTGGTAGTAGCCGCCGGTGGAGACGTATTCGAACTTCCCGATTTCGTGGTAGTGGCGCTCCGCGTCGCGGCCCTTGAAGAGGAAGCCCTCGATCTCGTTGGCGGCGTTGCAGACGAAGCCGTCCTTCTGGTAGAGCCGGTCGAGGTACGCCTTGAGCTTGGCCCGCATGTCGGCCAGGTACGGGCTCCCGTCCTTCTCGAGGACCTCGCCGAAGACCAGAACCTTGCCGGGCCCGAACACGTCCGACGGCAACCAGTAGAACGCCGGCCAGTCGATCCCGAGCCGGAGGTCGGACTCCTGCTGCGCCGAGAACCCGCGGATGGACGATCCGTCGAAGGTCAGGTTGTCAGCCGACTTGAGGAGGAACTTCTTGTCGTAGTCGAGCATGTGGAGCCGGCCCTCGAGGTCGGCAAAGCAGACCGTCACCGCCTTGATCCGCTTCTCCTCCGCGAGGTACTTGAGCCGCTTGTCGCGGATCTTGTCGGCGCTGACCCGGGCCAGCCGCTCGTTCTTGGCATCGAGGTTCATCGCCTCGAGTTCGTCGTAGGGAATTTCGAGAAAGTCGCGCAGACCGGCGGTCATCGGAGGTCCTCGGGCCGAAGGAAGTGGTCAACTGTCGGCCACTACTATAATTGAATGTGGTATTATTGTAAAGAGCTAATTTTTTATGCTAAAAACCTGTCTCAATAACCTATAATGGCATCCGCGAACCGTTTCCAGGACGACGCCGAGATCGAGGCCCTGGTGGCCGCCTTCCGGAGCCGCCGCCTCCCCAAGGCGGCCTGGACCCACCAGGCCCATTTGGCCACCGGGCTCTGGTTCCTCGAGCGGCTCGGACTGGCCGCCGCCCGCCGGGAGGTCCCCGAGGCCATCCGCCAGTTCAATCTCGCCACCGGGGGCGCCAACACCGCCACCGCCGGGTACCACGAGACCATCACCCAGTTCTATCTCACCCTCATCGAGGACTTCCGCCGACGCTTCCCCGCCGAGGCCTCCCTCGTCGAACGGGTCAACGCCGTCATCACCACCCTCGGCGACCGGCGGCTCCCCACCCGCCACTACAGCGAAGGCCTCCTCTGGTCCCCCGCCGCCCGGGCCCACTGGGTCGAGCCGGACCTGCTCCCCCTCCCGGCCGTCGAGCCGGGCCCGGCGGGGCCGCCGTGATCTACCGGTGGCTGGCGGACCTCACCCTCGTGGTCCACTTGGTCTTCATCGGGTTCGTGGTGGCGGGCGGATTGCTGGTGCTCCGCTGGCCGAGATTGGCCTGGCTGCACCTGCCGGCCGCGGGCTGGGGCGTGCTGATCGAAGTGGCCGGCTGGTTCTGTCCGCTGACCCCGCTCGAGAATCACTTCCGGCGCGCGACGGGGCAGGCGGGGTATGCTGGGGGGTTCATCGAACACTATCTCACGGCGGCCATCTACCCGGCCGGTCTGACCCGGACCGTTCAGTGGGGCATCGCGGCCGGGGCGGTGCTGGTCAACGTGGCCGCCTATTACGTCATTTGGCGGCGCCGGAGGGCGCCGAATCGGGCCGCGGCGCGGCGGCCGCCCCGGCAACCCGGACCTTCGACTGGACACTGAGCCGCTCCGCCCCACCCACCACCACCTGGTCTCCGGCCTGGACCCCGCTCAGGACCTCGACCGTTCCCGGCCGCCGGACGCCCAGCTGCACCTCGCGCCGATCCGGCTGATCGCCAGTGACGACCCAGACCACGTTGCCGGTCGGGAGCTGGAGGATGGCCTCCTCCGGCACCACCACCGCGTTGACCCGGCGAGTGGTTTCGAGTCGGGCCTCGATGAACATCCCGGCCTGCAACTCCCGCCGCGGGTTCTGCGCCAACGCCTTGACGGTAATGGTCCGCGCCGGCAGCTGAACCCGGGGGTCGACGAAATCGACCCGCCCGGTAAAGTCCCGGGACGCCAACGCCGCCACCCGGAAGGTGACCGCCTGGCCCACCTTGAGGCGCTCGGCGTAACGCTCCGGCACCTGGAAGGCGGCCCGCTGCGGATTGACGGTCTGGAGGGTGATGAGCCGGGAACTCTGGGTCACGTAGTCGCCGACGCTCACGAACCGCGCCCCACTCTGACCGCTCCACGGCGCCCGCACCACGGTGCGGTCGAGTCGGATCTGGAGCAGTTCGAGCGCCGCCCGCGCGCTCCGGGCGCTGGCTTCGGCCCGTTCAATGTCCGCCTGCGCCGCCGCCTTCTCCGCCATGAGTTGCCGGGTTCGAGTCAGCGCCTGCTCGGCCAGATCCCGGTCCGCCTCCGCCCGGGCCACCTGGGCCTTCAACTCGACGTCGTCGATCTTGAAGAGGGGTGCCCCTTTCGTCACCAGGGTGCCTTCGGTGACATAGATCTCGACGATCCGCCCATCCACGTCGGGTCGAAGTTCGATGGCCTGGAGCGACTCGATCTGCCCGGTGGCGGTGATTTCGTCGATGACCGTGTCGGTCCGGGCCACCGCGACCTCCACCGGCACCGGTCCCGCCGGCCCCCGACCGCCGGCTGCCGGCGCGCGTCCACCAGGGGCCGCCGTTCCAGCGTCCGATTTGCCGCACGCGGCCACCACCACGAGTCCCGCCACCCAGAATTTCGTCACGCTATTCCCCGATCTCGTGGAACCGGCGCCCGATCAAGGCTTCCAGTCCCGCCAACGCCAGCCGGGTGGCATAACGGGCCTGCACCAACTCCGCTTGCGCACCGGTCAGCTGCGATTGTCCGTCCAGCAGATCCAGAATGGTGCTCGCGCCGGCCCGGTAACGAGCCTGCTGCACCCGAAAATTCTCCTGCGCCACCGCCACCGCCTGCTCGGCATACCGGGCCGAGGCGAGGGCGGTCCGATGGGCCTGATACGCCTCCGTCACGTCCACCACGGCCGCGCGCTCCAGGTCGACCCGTTCCGCCCGCGCCAGATCGCGCGCCGTCTTGGCCCGGTTCAGATTGAGTTCGCGAGTGAGGTTGTCCCAGATGGGATACTGAACCGACAGCGTCAGCGACGCCCGGTCGAGGCCGCTCGGGAAGAACGCGTCGCCGAACTTGCTGATGTTGGCGGACAGGGTGGCCTGCGGGAGGTAGGACCCCATCCGGGCCCGGACCGAGGCGGCCGCCGCCGTCTCATTGCTCCTCGCAATCCGATACTCCGGCCCCTGTTCGAGCGCCAGCGATACCGCCGACGGGAGGGTCAGCCCAGGATCGCTCGGCAACACCGAGTCGAGCGGCGCCGCGTCCACCGGGCCCGCTTCCCCGACCCGCCGCCCCAACTGGAGCCGCGCCACCTCGAGATTCGCTTCCTCTCGGAGGAGGGACACCTGGGCGCGATTGACCTCGAGCAGCACCTGGAGTGAGTCGGTCTGCACCACGGCCCCGCTCACCACTCGCGCCCTGGCCACCACCAACTGCTCCTGCGCGCGCCGGAGTCTGTCTCGCGCCACCTCCAGCAACTCCCGCCCGCCGAGGACGGCGTAGAAGTCGCTCTCGGTGCCGAGGGCCGCGAGGAACCGGGCCTGGGTCTCTGTGGCGCGAGCGCTTTCCAGCTCCGCGTTGATCCGCTTCAGGTCGGCCAGCTTCCGGCCGCCGGTGAACAATTCGAACCGGGCATCGGCTCGGGCCGACACGATGCTGGTGGCGCGCTGGCCGGTGCCGGTGTTGAAGATCTCGACCGAGTATTTGGAGAGATCGGTCCCGACGCTCAGCGACGGAAGGACGAACGCGCTCCGGGCCGACTTCCGGGCCCACTCGGCGTTGGCCACCCCGCCCAGCGAGCGGATGTAGTTGGGATCGAGCCGGGCGGCCCGATCGATGGCCTGGGCCAGGGTAAGCCGGGGCACCGAATCGGCGGCCATCATGGCGACCGCCACCAGCAGACCGCCGAGCATCATCGCGCCTCTCCCGGCGCCATGGTGGGCGGGTCGATCGGGACCTTCCGCCGGCTCCGCGCCATGGCCTGGTCTACCAGCGAGTACACCACCGGCACCAGGAACAGCGTCAGCGCGGTGGAGAGCAACACGCCGCCGACGATGGCGTAGCCAAGCGGCCGCCGGCTGGTCGATCCGGCGCCGAGGCCGAGCGCGATCGGGATGGCCCCGGTGACGGTGGCCACCGAAGTCATCAGAATCGGGCGGAGCCGGATCCGGCCGGCCTCGAGCAAAGCGGCCAGGGTGTCGAGCCCCCGTTCCCGGAGCTGGTTGGCGTATTCCACCAGCAGAATCGAATTCTTGGTGACGAGACCGATCAGGAGGATCATCCCGATCTGGCTGTACAGATTGATGGTGCTGCCGGCGATGAAGAGCGTGAAAATGGCGCCGGTGACGGCCGGCGGCACCGCCAACAGGACCGTGAACGGGTGGATCAACGACTCGAACTGCGAGGCCAGCACCATGAACACCACCACCAGCGCCAGGACGAACGCGAAGTAGAGCGCCCCGCCGCTTTCTTCCAACTCGCGCGACTCACCCGCCAGCGCGGTGGACGCACCGGCTGGCAGGATCTCGGCCGCCACCAGGCGGAGCGAGTCGATCGCCTCGCCCAGAGTAAAGCCGGGCGCCAGGCCGGCGCTCAGGGTGGCGGCGCGGATCCGGTTGAAGTGATTGAGCTGCCGAGGCCCGACGTTCTCGGTGACCCGGGCCAATTGGTCGAGCTTGATCAGCTCGCCGGCCCGGCCCCGGACGGTCAGATCGCTCATCGCGGCGGGGGTGGCGCGCGCATCCGCTTCGAGCTGCACCATCACGTCGTACAATTCGTTGTCGCGGGTAAAGGTGCTGACCCGCTGGCCGCCGAGGAGCGCCTGCATGGTGCTGGCCACGTCGCGAACCGGGACGCCGAGGTCCTCCATCCGGTCGCGATCGTAGGAGACCGTCAACTCGGGCTTGTTGACCCGGAGATCGGTGTCGACGTTGATCAACCCGCGGATCTGTCGGGCCCGGCGGATCAGACTGTCCATCCCCACCACCAGCGAGTCGAAGTCGGGGTGGCGGAGCACGAACTGGACCGGCTGGCCGAAGCCGCCGAACGCGGGCGGATTGCTGCCGAACGCCAGCACGCCGGGAATGCTGGAGAGCTTGGGCTGCAGTTGGCCGAGGATGTCCATGGCGGTCCGATCCCGCTCGGCCCAGTCGGTGAGCCGGACGAACAGCATCCCGCTGTTGACCCGCCCGGCCCCGCCGCCGCCGAAGGCCACCATGCTGTTCATGGTGTAGATCTCCGGCATCTCCATGATGATGTTCTCGACCTGCTTCTGGTAGCCGTCGGTGTACTGGATCGACGAGCCCTCCGGGGCCACCACGTTCACCATAATCATCCCGCGATCCTCGGCCGGAACGAACTCCCGCTTGAGGGTGCGGAACGTGAACCCGGCCAGGACGAGCATCACGCCCACCGCGGCCAACGTGGCGCCGCGATGGCGGAGCGTGAAGCCGAGGAGCCTGCCGTAGCCGGTGGCGAGGCCGGTGAAGCCGCGTTCGAACAGGCGGAACAGCGGTCCGTGGCTGTGCGGCACCCGGAGGATCTTGGCGCAGAGCATCGGGGTCAGGGTCAGCGCCACGAAACCGGAGATGGCCACCGCCGCCGCCACCGTGATCCCGAACTCCCGGAACAACCGGCCGGTCGAGCCTTGGAGGAAGGCCAGCGGGGTGAACACCGCGATCAGGGAGATGGTGGTGGCAATGACCGCGAAGGCGATTTCCCGGGTCCCGTTGGTGGCCGCCACCGCGGGTTCTTCGCCGAGTTCCTCCTGCCGCCGGTAGGCGTTTTCGAGCACGATGATGGCGTCGTCGACCACGATCCCGATGGCCAGGATCATGGCCAGCAGCGTCAGGTTGTTGATGGAGAAGTCGAGGAAATACATGATCGCGAACGTGGCCACGATCGAGGTCGGGATGGCCAGGCCGGGAATGATGGTGGCCCGGAGATTCCGGAGAAACACGAAGATGATCAGCACGACCAGCGCGCCGGCGATGACCAGCGTTTCCTGCGCTTCCTTGATCGATCGCTTGACGTAGATCGAGTTGTCGTAACCGACCACCACCTCGATGCCGGGCGGGAGCTGCTTGGCCAGTTCGGGCACCATGGCCTTTACCGCGTCGGCCACTTCGACCAGGTTGGCCTTGGATTGGCGGGTGAGCGCGACGCCGACGGCTTCCTTGCCGTTGAAGCGGAACCGGCTCCGATCGTCCTCGGGCCCGAGTTCCACTCGGGCCACGTCGCTCAATTTGACCAGCTGCCCGTCGAGGTTGGCCACCACCAGCGAGGCAAACTCCTCGGGGGTCTTGAGTTCGCCCATGGACCGGACGGTGAACTCGCGCTGCTGCGATTCGATCCGGCCGGCCGGAATCTCGACGTTCCGGCTCCGGATGGCGTTGATGACGTCGCTGGTCGTGAGGCCGCGGGAAGCGAGTTCGGGTGCCTTGAGCCAGATCCGCATCGCGTAGCGACGCTCGCCCCGGATGTCGGCCCGACCGATCCCCGGCACCGTCTGGAGCGGCGTCTTGACGTACCGGTCGGCGATTTCGGTGAGTTGGAGCAGGTTGTAGTTGTCGCCCGTGAGGGTGACGAACATCATCGGCCGGGCATCGGCGTCCTGCTTGGAGACGATCGGCTCCTCGATCTCCTCGGGCAGGCGGCCCCGGACCCGGGACACGAGGTCCCGGACGTCCTGCGCCGCCAGCTCGACGTCCCGATCGAGATTGAACTCGAGGGTGACGCTGGTCTGCTGTTCCTGACTCACGCTGGTCATCGTCCGGAGCCCTTCCGCGGACGACAACTGTTCCTCCAGCAGGTCGGTGACGGCCGATTCCATGACCCGGGGATTGGCGCCGCGGAGGAAGACGCCGACCGAGACGATCGGCGGATCGACGTCCGGATACTCCCGGACCGTAAGCTGCCGATAGCCGATGACGCCGAACAGGACGAGCGCGAGGCTCATCATCGTGGCGAGCACCGGCCGGCGGATCGAAAGATCGGAAAGGACCATCGGTGACTTCCTGCTTACGCCGGTGACGCGACGCGAGGGCCGAACCGGTAAGACGGCCAACCCGACAATACGGTTTCGGGGCCCGATCCGTTGATGCCGCCGTTAGATTGCGACACTGCGCATCTCAGGAGCATCCATGGCCGTCAAACTCACCTCGAGGCAGCAGGCCACCGTGGCCGTCCTCGAGACCTTTCCGCCCAGATTCGACATGATCCACCGCGCCATCGAAGAGCTGGCGTCGCTCAAGGCCGACGAATCCGTGGCCCGCCGGCTGGCCCGGACGCTCGACGAGATGAAGATTGGCGCCCAGGGCGTGGGCGAGTCGGGCCTGGCCGATTCCCTCGGGACCATGGCGACGCTGGCGCGGCGGACGGGGGGCCTTCAGACGAGAGTTCGGGGACTGCGCGAGGGATACGTATCCCTCAAGATCAACTTCGAGGGCGCCTTGAAAGCGGCGAACACTCCTCCCGAGAAAACCGACGAGGAGGAGGACCCCGCCCAACCCGCTTAGGACTTGTCCTTGACGAACTTGTCGATGATCGGGCCGGACATGAGAGCGGCCATGGCGTTGACCAGCACACCGATCAGCAGGGTGACGAACGTCAGCGCCGCCAGAATGCCCGCGGCTCCAAGAAACGCAAAGACTCGGCCGATCAGCTCGAGCATGATTCGATCCCAGGGAAGGCAACGGCCGGAAACATATACCCTAACCATCAAAGCAGCAAGCAGTTAGCATGACTGCCCCTCTCTTTCTCGTCATCCCGTTGCTGTTGACCCAGTTGCCCCCGGGGTGGCTGGGGCGAGCCGACGCCGGGACACCCGCCGACCTCCGGGTGAGCGCGGTGGGCCCGGGCCTCCGCTTCGCGGCCGGGGCGGCCGGGATCGTCTGGCCCGCCGCCGAGCGGGCCCCCGCCCCGTTCCTTGCCACGGCCTCCATCACCCAGACTCGGGCCGGCCCGCTCGAGGGCTACGGGATTCTGATCGGAGGGACCGATCTGGCGGGGCCGGCCCCGACGTACCGGGTGTTCCTGATCCGCCCGGACGGTCGCTTCGCCATCACCGACCGCCGGGGCGATTCCACCGTGGCCGTCGTCCCCTGGACCGCCCACCCGGCCATTCGGCCGGCGGACGGGAGGGGCAACGCCACCAACCGCCTCGAAGTCGACGGCCGAGGACCGCGGACCCGGTTCCGGGTCAACGGGAAGGTCGTCCACGAATCCGCCCGGGTTGGCGACCAGACCGGGGCGGTAGGACTACGGGTTGGGGCCGGGCTGGCTCTCTTCGTCGCCGAGTTCAACGTCCGCTAAACCGTTTCCCTGCCTCAAGTTCCGACACCAACCGGCCGATAACTGTCAGGACACCTCTTCAGGGGAGTCCCGATGCGTCTGCCGGTTCGTCTTTCCGTCCTTGCGATCGGCCTGGCCGTCGGCTCCGGCGCCGATCTGGCCGCCCAAGCCGAGTTGCGGGCGTCGTTAGGGAGCTTCAGCGGGTACCTCTTCCGCGGTCTCACCCTCACCAGCCGCCCCGTGGTCCAACCGACCGCCACGCTCGTGGTCCCGGCCGGTCGGGTCACCTTGAGCCTGGGCGGCTGGGCCAACGTCGAGGCGGGTCGGTACAACGCGCCGACCGACTTGAGCGAAGGCGGCGGCGGCGCGGCCATGGACTTGACCGAGTTCGATTGGACGGCCGAGGTGGCCGGCCAGTTGGGCAAGGCAACCGTGGCGGTCGGATCGATCGGCTATCTCTTCCCGAATCCGAGCGCCGTCTCCCCGGTCTTCAACAGCACGTTGAACACGGTCGAGATCTACTCCCGGGTGTCGCTGGCGGTGCCGCTCGCGCCGTCCTTCGGCCTCTACTACGACGTCTCGAAGATCAAGGGTGCCTATTTCGAAGGCGCGGTGGCGCACGCCCTCCCGGTCGGTGGCGACAAGTCGCTGGCGTTAGGCCTCGTGGCGGGATGGAGCGCGGGTCAGGACGCGGCCCTCGACGGGCAGGGCGCCCCGACGGCGGCCTTCTACACCTTTCAACGGAACGGCCTCTCGCACGTCGACGTCTCGGCCGCGCTGCCGCTGACGGTGGCGGGCCTGGGGGTGGCGCCAGCCGTCCACGTCGTCTACGGGAGCGATCCGTTCGCCAAGTTGGTGGCCACCAACCGGAGCCGAGACGTGAAGTTCTGGTTCGGGGGCACCATCTCGTGGGCCCAGCGGCTCACCGGGCGGACGGGCCGTCAGGTCGTGGCCGAAGCCAAGGACCCCGAAACCAAGCCCTGAACCCCTCGATGTAAGGACCGGCATGGTCCCCGGGACTGACATGGTGACCCGTTCCCCGAGTCGCCATGTCGATCCCGTTCGTCGTTCGCGCCTTCGTCACCAGCCTCGCCGTTGCTCTCCCGGTGGGAGTCCTCCCAGCCCAGACCCTGGTCCTCCGGGGGGCGACCCTCATCGACGGGACCGCCCGTCCTCCTCGCCCCGACGCGGTGGTCGTGATCCGGAACGGCTGGATCACGGCGGTCGGGTCCGCCGCCGAGGTCGCGGTGCCGCGGGGTGCCCGGGTGCTCGATCTTCGGGGTCAGTATCTGCTGCCGGGGTTCATCGAGATGCACGGCCACGTGGCGATCGGGGCGTGGGAGATCGACTCGAGCGGGTCGCGGCGCAGCCTCCGATACGCGTACGACGAGGCGGCGAGTCAGGAGCTGACCCGGTCGCAGCTGGCGTTCGGGATCACCACGGTCCGGAACCCCGCGGCGCCGACGGCGGAGGCGGTCTCGCTTCGAAACCGGGTTCGGACCGGCGAGTTGCCGGGTCCCCGGATCATCACCTCCGGAGCCCCGATCGACGCCCCCAGCCCCATCTCGGCCATCGACCCGGCAGCCACCGAAGCGG
Source organism: uncultured Gemmatimonadota bacterium (assembly GCA_902826755.1). Taxonomy (GTDB): domain Bacteria; phylum Gemmatimonadota; class Gemmatimonadetes; order Gemmatimonadales; family GWC2-71-9; genus SHZU01. Next base: position 9,778 of record CADEGB010000009.1, on the reverse strand, counting down.
AGGCACGGGCGGCGGTGGATCGTCAGGCGGCCGCGGGCGTGGACTTCGTCAAGCTGTACGCGGGGCTCGACTCCTCGCTGGTCCGGGCGGCCGTGGACCAGGCGCACCGGCACGGGCTCCGGGCGGTTGGCCACCTCTGGCGCACCTCGTGGACCGACGCCGCGGAGGCGGGGATCGACGGGATCACCCACATCATCGTCAACAACGCCAAGCTCCTCCCGCCCGCCGCGCGGGAGCCGTACGAGACCAGCATCCGCAACGGGCTCTATATGTATGAGTGGTTCGGCAAGGCCAACTTCGACGGCCCCGAAATCGCCGAGATGATGCGCGCGTTGGTGGCACACCGGGTGACGATCGATCCGACCCTGGTGGCGTTCGAGATCACGGCCTGGCACGATCAGCCGACCTTCTACCCGGTGGAGGCGGATTCGTTCGTCCCGCCGAGTTTCCTCAAGAAGTGGGCGGCGATGAACGCGCTCCGCGGCTGGTCGGCGGCGGATTACGCCAAGGCGCGGAGCTACTTCCCCCGGATGCTGGAGTTGGCGCGGCGCCTTCATGAGGCGGGAGTCCCGCTCACGGTGGGGGTCGACGGCGCCAATCCGTGGCTCTTCCATCGGGAGTTGGAGTTGCTGGTGGCCGCCGGGATCCCGCCGGCCGACGTGCTCCGGATGGCCACCCACAACGGCGGCATCGGCCTGGGTCTCACGTCCGAGATTGGCTCGGTGGAGGTCGGGCGGCGCGCCGACCTGGTGGTACTATCGGCCGATCCGATTGCGGACATCCGGAACACCCGGAAGATCTCCTGGGTGCTGCAGGGTGGTCGGCCGGCGCGGCCGGCGGCGTTTCTGCCCGAGCGGCTCCGGGCCGGTCGGGTCAGCCGGCCTTGATCTCGGTCCAGATCCGATCCCAGAGGGCGGAGTTCTCCGCCAGATCGGTCTGGTATTCGAGCCGGGTCAGTTCCTCCGCGGTGGGATAGGGGGTCTTGGCCCGGGTCAGCGGCAGGGCGGCCTGGTTGGGCGTCCCATAGCCGGTGGTGTCGGCGATGGCGGCGCCGACCTCCGGGCGGAGGATGTAGTTCATGAACTCGTGGGCGGCGCGCTTGTGGGGGGCCGAGCGCGGGACCACCATCGCGTCGGCGAAAATCATGCTGCCCTCCTTGGGGATGGTGAACGCGATCTCGGCCTGTTCCGTGGTGGCTTGCGCCGCGTCGCCGCTCCAGAGTTGGGCAATCCAGACATCTCCCGCCACCAGCTGGGCTTTGACGGGTGCCGAGACATAGGCCTTGAGGTTGGCCTTGGCACGGATCGCGTCGGCCTTGGCCTCGGCCAGGGCTGCCGGATCGACGCTGTTGAGCGAATGGCCGCGGAGTTTGAGAAAGCTCCCGATCACGTCGCGGAGGTCGTCCAGCATCGTCATCTTGCCGCGGAACTTTTCGTCGAACAACACGGCCCAACTGTCGGGCGGCGTGGGGACCAGGTCTCGTCGATAGGCGAGTCCGGTGGTGCCCCAGCCGAACGGGACCGAGTGGGTGTTTCCAGGATCCCAGGACGGATCGAGAAACATCGGGGCCAGGTTGCCCCAGTTCGTGAGGAGGTTCCGCTGGAGCGGAAGGAGCAGGTCGGCGGAGAAGAGCACCGGGAAGAGGTAACTCGAAGGCAGGACCACGTCGTAGCCGGTGGCGCCGGCCAGCAGCTTGGCGGCCATCTCCTCATTGCTTTCGTAGGTATCGAGCGTCACCGAGACGCCGAACTCCCGTTCGAAGTCGGGGATGGTGGAGTCGGCCAGGTAGTCGGACCAGAGGTAGAGGCGGAGTTCCTTCTCGATAGGGCCCAGCTCGGCGGTAGCGCCGGTGTCGGCGGGCCGGTCGCGCCCGCAGGCGGCGAGGATCGTGGCGATGGCGGGCAGCGTGAGACCGGCGCCGAGGGCCTGGCGGACGAACGTGCGGCGGGACAGGTGGCCGCGGGCCAGGGCGTCGGCGAGGCAGGGTGCGTTGGGCATGGGATAGATTAGTTCGAGAACAGGCGGGGGGGAACCCGGGTCGGGGGGCTGGTTCGGGTGGCGCCTGCCGACGAGGCGCGCACGAGGCCCTTCTCGCGGCCCCTTGGCCTTGGCCCAATCGGGCCGGGCGCCGGGTGGCGGCGGCATCGCGACGAATTGATGCCTGGCGGAGGCGCTGCGCGCCTCCGCCGCGCGATTTCCGGCCCGTTAGGCGCACTCCGCGACCACGCGACTTCCCACGAGGCTCCGCCAGGACCTCTGGACCCCAAACGCCCAACCGCTATCTTCGGTCCCCATGGAACGCGTTCCCGTCATGCGCTCCGTGCTGACCGGTGCGCGTCCTGCTTGACGAGAACCAGCCGGCCGACGTCGCACCTCGGGCTTCGGCCAGGGCGAGCCTCCGTTTGGTCGGCGCCTAACGGGCTGACCTCTTCGAGGCCAGCCCCGCCCATGCCTGCCGGAAAGCGCGCCGCCAGGTGGCCCACATTGATGCCTGACAAGAGCTGGACCCTATTTCTCATGCGAGTCAGCCCATGAGCCCCCGACGCCCAGCCGCGGTGTCCGGCGGGGCGTCCCTCCCGGAGGTTTGTTTATGATGCTGGCCTCAAATCCTTGGGGGGTATGGTGAAGAGCGCATCCCGCGACATGGGCCTGGGCAGCCTGATCCTCTTTGTCGTCCTGACGTTCGCGATCACCTGGAGCATCACGGGCGCCATGCTGGTGTTCCGGGAAGAGGTCGAGGCGCTCGCCGGGCCGATCGATGGTCACAATGCGGTCTTCATTCTGGCGGTCTGGGGACCCGCGATCTCGGCCTTCATTCTCATCGCATCGCGCTACGGTCTCGCCGGCCTCGGCAGCTATCTGCGCCGCTTGACGGTGTGGCGCATGCACTGGGGATGGTGGGCGTTCCTCATCCTGGCAATCCCCGCGGCCCGCTACGTCGGAGCGGCAATGGGCAGCGGCCCCCCGCAGCCTTTCCCCTTCTCACCCTGGTACGACGTGTTCCCGGCCCTCTTCATGACCCTGATCATTGGCCCCGTGGAGGAGTTCGGCTGGCGCGGCTTTGCGCAACCGCTGCTTCAGCGCTGGATGGCGCCGTTCTGGGCAACCCTCGTGTTGGGAGTGATCTGGGGCATCTGGCACTATCCCGCGTTCATCATCCCCGGCACGCCGCAGTACGGGGGCTCGTTCCCAACGTTCGTCATCGCCGCCGTGGTCATCTCGATTGCCTTCACCGCGCTGTTCAACGCGTCGCGCGGCAGCATCCTGATCCCCGCACTCTTCCATTTCCAGGCGAACAACCCCGCGTTGCCAGACGGTGGCATGGGGTGGGTGCTGGCCTTGATCCTTTTCGTGGTCGTCATCGTCTGGCTGACGCGGGACACGATGTTCCGCCGGGAGGGGGGCGCAACCGAGCTGCTGCTGACGAAGCCGTAGCATGCGGGGAGAGTTCAGGTCCGCTCGAGCCATGCTTCGTCGCCCGTTCGGAGGGCCGCGCCCACCCCCGCGCAATCGCTAGGGCCACCACGAGTCCACCCGCGATGACCTTCAGCGACAAGGAGCACAGTGAAAGTCACCCTCGGGAGTGAGCCCTCGATGTCCAGGCGCAGCGCGCTGGCGCTGTTGGGGGGCAGGTATTGTCGTCCCCTTCGCCGCGCGGTCGGGACGCCCGGCTGGCGTTTCACTACGTCAGCGGCACGGGCGCCGACCCCGAGGCCTGGTCCCGCTGGGCTCGCGAGAAGGCCCGGGCCGAACGGGATCTCGCAGCGTCGGGCCAACGCCTCGGGGTGACCGTGGTGTCTTATCGGCCGGCCGGAGTGGCCCCAGTGAAAGGCAACGCGGATTTCGGCCTCCGATTCAAGCTGACCAACCCGATCTTCCTGCCGACCAAGATCAGCATTGAGGCCAATGCCGTTGGCGAGGCGATGTTGGAGGTCACGGCCCGCGGCGAGGTGACCAACGGTCGGGTGCTCGAGCACCGGGAACTGGTTCGCTTGGCGGCCGGTTATCGGCGACTCATGGGATGGAGCCCCGACGGGACCGACTCTCGGCTTCCCTGAGCGTTCTCGACTCGGCCTGACAGGCGGCCACATGTCATCGATTATATATTGACAACGATCTATATACATGGTACTCTATGCACATGACACGGCTTGACCAAGCCTTTGCCGCTCTTGCGGATCCCACCCGACGTGGCATCGTGGCGCACTTGGCCCGCGGCGAGGCCTCGGTGTCAGAGTTGGTTGGCCGCTTCTCATTGACGCAACCCACGATTTCGTCGCACCTCAAGGTGTTGGAATCGGCGGGGCTGATCTCCCGTCGCAAGGAGGCTCAGCTGCGGCCGTGCAAACTGGTGCCGGAGCGACTGAAGACCGTCACCGATTGGCTGGAGCAGATCCAGGACACCTGGGAAGCCAACTACCAGCGCCTCGACATGTTGCTCATCGGGTTACAACGACAGCAAAAGCAGGAGCGAAAGAAATGAAGCCCGCCGAAGCCAGCCTGCCGTCAGATACCGAGGTACTCGTCACCCGGAGCTTCGATGCGCCGGTTGGCCTCGTGTGGCGGGCCTATGTGGAACCGGACCTGATGCGCCGTTGGTGCTCGGGACTCCCCGGTTGGTCGATGCCGGTCTGCGAGATGGACATTCGCGTCGGCGGCCGGTATCGCTGGCGCTGGCGCAGTGACGACAACGCCCAGGAGTTCGGATTCACGGGCGAAGTCCTGGACGTCGTACCGCACGCACGACTCGTGCATACCCAAGTCTACGATCCGGGTGATTTGGGCTTCTCCATGGGAGCGGAAGCGTCGGTCGTGACCGTCACCTTCCAGGAGGTCGGCGGGATGACCCACGTGGCGACCACGATCAGGTACGCCTCGAAAGCGGACCGCGACGAGGCGTTCGCCACTGGCATGGCTGATGGGATGGAGGTGAGCTACCAGCAGCTCGAAGGTGTGCTGGCTGAAGGGTGACGTGACACAATGGGAGCGAAACCCAGTATGAAGACCGCAGCGTTTCCGCTGATTCTGCTCTTGCCGGCTCTCGCGTCGGCGCAGCAAGCGCCCACGACCGGCTACGCGCCGGTCAACGGGCTGAAGATGTACTACGAAGTCCACGGTAGCGGCGAACCGGTCGTGCTCCTCCACGGGGCGTTCATGACCATCACCAGCAACTGGACCGAGTGGATCCGTGAACTTTCCAAGACGCGGAAGGTGATCGCCATCGAGATGCAGGGTCACGGGCGTACCGCGGACATCGAACGCGACATCAGTCAGGAAAACCTCGCCGACGACGTGGCGGCACTGCTGGATCACCTCAAGATCGGGCGGGCGGACATCCTGGGCTACAGCATGGGTGGCGGGGTGGCGATACAGTGCGCGGTCCGCCACCCGGCCAAGGTGCGGAAGGTGGTCGTGATCTCGTCCTACGTCCGTCGCGACGGGATGGTGAAGGAGGGGCTCGACGCGCTGTCGAGCCTCTCGGCTGACGTCTTCCGGGGGTCGCCTCTCGAAGCCGAGTACCAGAGACTCAGCCCGACACCGGACGGCTTTCCGACGTTCGTCAAACGGATGGTTGCGGTGGCGTCCAAAGGGCAAGACATCGGCGTCGACAGGCTGAAGGCGACTCAAGCGCCGATGTTCTTCATCCACGGCGACGCCGACGGTATCCGGCTCGAGCACATCGCGGAAATGTACCGCCTCAAGGGCGGCGAGGTTCACGGCGACCTGGGGCCTCGCTCCGCATCGAGGTTGGCCATCGTGCCCAACGCCACGCACGTCACCTTGATGGAGCGGGCGGCCATGATCGTCCCGATGGTGAACGACTTCCTGGGCTCAACGCCGCCATAGCGTGAGCCCGGCGGCGGATCGAGAGCCACTCGGCGCTGAGCGACTAGTCGGGTTTGATCCAGGTCGTGATGAGGGGACCGTTGCCTGAGAAGACCACGACGGTGGTGGTCTTGGCACCCTCGTAGTGGGCGGTGGCGGGCGGCACCACGGTGATCTGGCCGGCATTGACGGCATGGACCGTGGTGCTGTCGATTTTTCGGCCGAAACCCATCAGCAGGGCGCCGGCCAAGACCGTGACCTGCTTGGCGGCCGGGTGGGTGTGGGGGGGGATCCAGGCTCCGGGCTTCAACCGGAAGGCGATGGCGTAGGCGCCGGTCGCTTCGGGGTTGCCGAGCACGATTGAGGATTCGAGTCCGGGGCCGGCGGCTGACCAGGCGGCGGTCGCTGGATCCCACACCGGGTGGGCCTGGGCAGCGGCACCACCGGTGGCCAGCAGGCAGAGCAACAGGCCTCGGATGCCGTCCTTGGGTCGGATCATGGGTTGATACTCGGCCCTCCCCACCGGCCATGTCAAGGATCCCCACTCTTTCGATTCCGTTGCCATGTCCAAGCAGCGGAACGATTTGCCCAACTCACGGCCAACTCACGGCTCGCGGACTGAAGCGTGCGATTCTGGGGTCGCTTGCCCCTCTGGCTCGGGCAGCGATCAACCCGTAGCTTGGAACCGCATGATCCGCTTCAGACTGTTGGGTGAAATCGGCCTCCACGCCGCCGACGGGACCGAAATCCACTCCTTGCTCCGGCAGCCCAAGCGGCTCGCACTGCTTGCCTATCTGGTTGGACCGCAGCCGGGCACCTGGCACCGCCGGGACACCATCCTTGCCCTGTTCTGGCCTGACCTCGATGCCGGCCGGGCGCGGTCATCGCTGCGGAACGCGCTCTATATCCTTCGCCAAACTCTCGGCGATGCCGTGGTGCGCACCCGCGGCGATGACGAGGTCTCCATCGATCCGGCGACCCTCACGACGGATGTAGGGGCGCTCCGGACCGCCCTCGCGGAGGGTCGAGTTGACGAGGCGCTGGCCTTCTATCGAGGCGACCTCCTGCCCGGCCTTTTCCCCCCCGAGAGCGAAGGTTTCCAGCGCTGGCTCGAGGATGAACGGGGCCAGATCAAGGCGGAGGTTGCCCGGGCCGGCGCCAAACGAGCGGCCGGTTTGGAGCAAGAAGGGATGCTCGACCAGGCGCTGGTGGCGGCGCGCCGGGTTGTTGAGATCGACCCCGACGATGAGCAAGCCGTTCGCCGACTGATCGGCCTTTACGACGCCGCCGGCGACCGAGCGGGCGCGCTCACAGCGTTTGAACGGTACCGAACTCGGCTTGCCGCCGAGTTCGATGCCGAGCCCGCCACCGAAACGATGCTCTTAGCCGAACGGATCCGGTCGGCGACGACGGCACCGGCGGTTCGGGCTCGATCGACGGTGCCGAGCCCTGGGGATGATCCTGCAACCCCGGCGTTCACCGAGCGAGCCGCACCGGGAACGCCGACGACGCGGAGCCTCCGTCGGGCGCTCGTGGTCGGATCGGTATTGGTTGGATTGGGAGCGGCGGCCGTCGTGGTGTTCCGGCACTGGGCCGCCACGCCACCGCCGGCGACAAGCCTCCTGCTGTTACCGATGGAGAACGCGACCCGGGCCGACAGCAACGACTATGTCGCGACCGGGCTCATCGATCAGATCGCCAAGGACCTGGGCCGGATCCCAGCGTTGACCGTCAAAGTGGCCCCGTCAACGAGAGCGGTGTCCGCCATGTTCAAGGACGACCCCAGCAACCTAGGCCGGCTCTACGGGAGCGGGACCCTGGTCAAGACCGATCTGACCCGGACGGGCGGCGGGCTGGCGGTTCGAATCGACCTGGTTGGCCTGGCCAGTGGCGATCGCAAGCAGCTCGGCCCCTTGGCGATCTCAATGGCGGCCCTCCGTGACGGGGGCAATCGGGTCGCCGCCACGCTGGCGGGTGCCGTGCTTCAGGCCCCGGTACAATGGGGGGGCAAGCTCCCACTCCTACGGGTCGACCCGGAGTCCTACCGGCTCACGATTGCCGGATTGCATCAACATTTGGCGGTTCGCAACGCGGCCGCGGCCAAGTTGTTGTTTCTTCAGGCCATCGACCTCGACCCGGCCAACTCACGGGCTTGGTCGGGGTTGGCCTCGGCCTGGGGCGATTTGTCCACAGTTGATCCGGGCGGCTACACTCAACTCGAGGCGGCCGCCGGACGAGCCCTCGCGATCGATTCAACGGATGGGAGCGCGATCGCGGATCTCGCCGTCGTCCGCGCCGTTCGGGATCGCGATCCGGGCGGGGCCTACGCGATGCTCAGGCGCGCCCAGACGCTCGACCCCAGGAACCCCGAAACTTATCTCCTTACCGGTCTCCTCAGGCGATACGCCGGACAATGGGAGGAAGCGCGGGCCAGCCTTCGGATCGCCTCCCGCCTTGATCCTCTCAAGCCGGTGTTCCTCGAACGGGAGGCCCTGACTTGGCTCTGCCAAAACAATCCCCAGGAAGCGCTCCCGATCTACCAGAAGGTCCTTCAACTGGATCCTCGGGATCGATTGGGCTGGACCGGACTGGTCCGAACGTTGGCCCGGCTCGGTCGGTGGGACGATGCCATTGCCCAATGGCGAAAGCATGCGACCGACCCGCCAGACAGCGCCATTGCCCGGGCGCTCGCCACGGCGCGCGGCGAGTCGGGGTACTGGGAGGTGCGGCACATGGTGGGCCGGAGCTTGCTCGCGAAGCGTGGCCCGAGGACAGGCTGGAAGGACTCCGGCCGCCTCGGCTTCGACTACATCGCGGCCGGCCTGATCGATTCGGGACTCGCCGTGCTGGAACGGGCGGCCGGGCAGGGTGAGGCGACCTATTTCAACCTACCGTGCAACGGTGACCTCGACGAGGCTCGGGGCCTCCCCCGCTTCGAGGCGTTGGTTGCCAAATACGGCACCTTGACCCCGCGATAAATCGACCGATGTCTCTCGCACTCGTTGCCGGTCTGCTGGCGGTGACGGCGATTTCGCCGAGCCTCTCCGCTCAGGGGGTGTCCGGCGCGGCCGTCGAGGGTATCGCGGTCTCCCCTTCCGGGACTCCGGTGACCGGTGCCCAGGTGGCGTTGGTTCACGAGGGCAACGGCACCACTCGCGCCACCGTGACGTCGTCGCTCGGCCGGTACCGGTTTGACAATGTCGATGTCGGCGGCCCGTATCGGCTCGAGGCCCGCGCCATCGGGTTCGAGCCGGTGACTGTCACCGGTTTGATACTGCACCTCGGCGACCGGGTGGAGCGCCGATTGATCTTCGCCGAACGGCCGGTCGTGCTCCAAGACGTCGTGGTCCGCGGCGCGGATTTGCGGGACCCAGGCGCGGGCGGCGCGGCATCAACGATTCCCGGCACCGCGGTTCGGACCCTGCCGCTCCTCAATCGAAATTTTGTGGGGCTCTTCGCCACGGCCTCGCAGGCCGTCGGTTTCTCGATCGGGGGACAGCACCCACGGTACAACGCCATCCAGATTGACGGGGGCAGTGCTGGCGATGTGTTCGGCGTTGGAGTGACGCCCGGTTCCAACGCTGGTGCCAAGTCGATTTCGCTCGAAGCGTTGGAGGAGCTCCGGATCCTGATCGCGCCGTTCGACGTCCGCCAGGGCGGGTTTACCGGCGGGCTGATCAACGCCGTGACCCGGTCGGGGACCAATCGATTCCAAGGGTCGGTGTTCGGCACCATGGCGCGCCCAGAACTGGTCGGCCCCGATACGGCCGGAGTGGGTGTCACCGAGTTCAGCATCTTCCAGTATGGCCTGAGCCTCGGCGGGCCGATTCGTCGCGACCGGCTTCACTTCTTCATGGCCGCCGATCTCCAGACCCGCCGAACTCCCTTCGTCGGACCGGAGGCGTCCAACCCGGCCACCGGCATCAGTGATTCCATCGCGCGGCGGGCAGGC
>CADEGB010000008.1 GCA_902826755.1 uncultured Gemmatimonadota bacterium | reverse complement strand
TCATCGCGGGCCGGGCCGACGTGTATGGCCGGGTAACCGGCAACGTGGTCGCGCTCGACGGCACCATCCTGGTCCATCGGGGTGCCGTCATCGAGGGTGACGCGATCGCCTACGGCGGCGAAATCGGCAACCTCGGCGGAACGGTCGGCGGGCGGACGTTGAGTCTGTCGGAGCCGACTCCGCTGCTGGCCCCGCCCGAGACCGGGCCGGTTACCCGGCTGTTCACCAACGCGGCCGGCGTCATCGGCACCGTGCTTACCCTTGGCCTGATCGGGTTCGGCCTGGTGCTGTTCGGGAAAACCAACCTCGAGGTCGTGTCCGACACCGTGAGTCACAGCTTCCTCCGATCGTTCATGGTGGGGCTGCTGTCGCAAGTGCTGGTCATCCCGACCTTCGGGATGCTGGTGGTCGGGCTGGTGCTCAGCGTGGTCGGGGTTCTGCTGGTTCCGTTCGTGGTGGTGGTCTACACGCTCCTCGTGGTCGTCGGCATCCTCGGCGGGTTCCTGGCCGTGGCCCATGCCATGGGCGAAACGCACACCCGGCGGCAAATGGCCCGCGGCGTGGCCGTTTCGCCGAACAGCTTTCGCTACCTCGGCATCGGATTGGGTGGCGTGGCGGCGGTCTGGATGGCGTGGGTGTTGTTCGGCTGGGTGCCGGTGGCGGGTGGCCTGATTCTGGCCGCCGCCGCATTGGCGACCTGGGTGCTCGCCACCGTCGGATTCGGTGCGTGCGTGCTGAGCCGCGCGGGCATTCAGCCGAGCTTTGCCGGTCGCTACCTCCCGGCCGAGATGCTCACCGACGAGTACCTCTGGGCCACCCCGCAGCACGGCGTGCCGGCCGTCAAGCGTCCATCTCGCGAAGGCCGCTGAGTCAGCGACGCGGCGGCCTCGTTGGCTCCCGGTACGGGCTACCGGGGGCCGCCGCCCGCAGCGCATCGAGCAGGTTCCCCCCCGCCCGGCCATCGACCGGGAGCCCGAGTTCCGCCTGCACCCGCTCGATCGCCGCGCGGGTCTTCGATCCGATGACACCATCCGCCTGACCCACGTCGTGGCCACGGCTCCGCAATCGCTCCTGGACTTCGCGGCGTTCCACCCGGGAAAGCCCGCGATCAGTGGTTGGCCACGGGGTGATGAAGTCGCCCCGTCCCCGCATCCGATCGGCCAGATGGGCAACAGCCAGCGCATAGGCGCCGGCCGGGTTGTACGCGTGGATCGCCCGCCAGTTCCGGAACACCAGGAACGCGGGGCCCCGCGGGCCGGCGGGGCGCAGCAACGCGGCGGTCCCGGCGCCGTCGAGCGGACGGCCATCCACCCGCCGGATCCCGAGCGCAGCCCACCGGGCCGCCGGTTGCCGGTACCGCGGCCCGGAGCGTCCCCGATAGCGGCCCGGGACCTTCACTTCGTAGCCCCAGTCCTCGCCCAACGACCACCCGGCCCGACGGAGGTAGTTGGCCGAGGAGGCCAGGGCATCCGGAATCGAACCGACGATGTCGCGTCGCGCGTCGCCGTCACCATCGACAGCAAGGGTCCGGTAGGTGGTCGGCATGAACTGGGTCTGGCCGAAGGCGCCCGCCCACGATCCGATCAGGTCGCCGGGGGCGATGTCTCCCGACGCCAGAATCTCGAGGACCGCCACCAACTGGGCCGTGAAGAAGGCCTGGCGGCGCCCGTGACAGGCCCCAGTGGCCAACGATCGAACCAGCGAACGACCTCCCAAGACCCGGCCGAAGTCGGTTTCAACGCCCCAGATCGCCACCAGGACATGCCGGTCGACGCCCGAACTCGCCTCGATCCGATCGAGGACCGGAGCCCAAGCGAGCAACCGTTCCCGACCATCGGCCACGCGCTCTGAATCGACCACCGCGGCGAGGTAGTCCCAGATGGGCAGGGTGAACTCGGGCTGGCGCGCCGCGGCCAGGAGGACCGCCGAGTCCACCGTCACGCCCCGGAAGGCCGCGGCCGTAACGGAGTCGGCGATCCCCGCCCGGTGGGCTTCGATGGCGACCCTCGTCAGGCAGGCCGCGAACGGGTCCGGCGCTGGCGATCGGGCCGGCCCGGCTTGGATCAGGGCGAGAACAAGGGCAACCATAGGAGAATGCAGGATAGTCGGAGCGCCCGGTTGCCGGCCAGGGCGGCATCATTGCCGGTGTTGCAGTAGCAATTTCCGATAGTTACATTCTCAGGAGAATGAACACTCTCCGCGTCGAAGCAAGTCCGGCCCCCGCCCCGACCGTTTCCAAGGCCGTGGTGCGCGCGGCCGACTTGCTCGGCCTCAACCAGGCTGCCCTCGCCGACATCCTCGGGATCAGCCGGGCCACGGCTTCCCGGTTGGTGGCCGGCTCGTATCGACTCGAGCCCCGCCGGTCCAAGGAATGGGAGTTGGCGCTCCTGTTCGTGCGGATGTTCCGCTCGCTCGACGCGCTGGTCGGCCACGGCGATGCGGCTCGGGCCTGGCTCCGCGGATCGAACCTGGCGTTCGGCCGTCCTCCGATCGACGAGGTCCGCTCGGCGGAGGGACTGGTGCGAGTGGTGCAGTATCTCGACGCGGTCCGTGGCCGAGTTTGAGGGCCGGGCCCGCGCGGTCCGACTCCCGCTCTGGCGGGCGGTCGAGGCCCAGCACGTGATCTCCACCATGGTCCTGGTCGACACCCAGGCGGAGCAGGAAGTCCTCGAGACCTTGCTGGAGGACGCCAAACCGCCCGTGCCCGCCGACGCGGGGCGGCTGCACTATCTCCTCTTCACACCGTTCCGTTATCCACCCACCGGCTTCGGGTCCCGCTTCCGCCGCCCTGGCGATCCGGGGGTGTTCTACGCGGCGGACGCGATCCGGACGGCCTGCGCCGAGGTCGGGTATTGGCGCTGGCGGTTCCTGGTGGACGGCGGGCTCGAACGAATCGATCCGCGGCCGCAGACCGTATTCCAGGTTTCGGTGCGGGGGCCAGCCATTGATTTGCGCGAGCCTCCACTGGTCAGGCGGCGGAAGCGGTGGACCGATCCGGTCGACTACGCCGCCTGTCAGGCGCTGGCGGCGGAAGCGAGAACGCGGGCGGTGGCGATGATCCGGTACGAGTCGGTCCGTGACCCCGACCATGGGGGCGCCGCGGCAGTCCTGTCACCGACCGCCTTTGCCCGGCGGGCGCCGACGGCGGTCGAGACCTGGTATCTGGCCGTCGATCGAACCCGGGTCCGATGGTACCGGGAAGGAACTCGCGGCACCGCGGCGGGCTTCGAGTTCCAGACCGCCCCATGGGCGGCGGCTGGTGGGCCGGTCTCCTCCTCACCGGTCGACCCCGGATGACCCCACCGCTCCCGCCAGTGCTCGACGACGCCACCAGGCAGCGCAACCTCACCCGGATGAAGCGGTGGGCGGCGGCGCTCCTGATCGTGGCCGCCGGGGTGTTCCTGGTGGCCACGTACTTCGAGGTGCAGTACCCCTGGGTCGGGTACATTCGGGCCACGGCGGAGGCCGCCGTCATCGGCGGACTGGCGGACTGGTTTGCGGTCACGGCGCTGTTCCGGCACCCACTCGGGATTCCGATTCCACACACCGCCATCATCCCGACCCGCAAGGACCGTCTCGGCCGAACGCTCGGCACCTTCGTCCAGAACCACTTCCTGTCCCGCGAGGTGCTGAGCACCCGGCTTCGCACCATGCGGATCGCGGAGCGGCTGGCGCGCTGGATCAGCGAGCCCGACAACGGCCGGGTCATCGCGCGACAGGTGGCGGCGGGTCTGGCCCGGACGGCGCGGGCCCTGCCACCGGAACCGATGCGCGACCTGGTCCGCGAGGGGATCGTCGGCCGGCTCCAGACGATGCCGGTGGCGCCCCTGCTCCGGAACGCGCTTTCGCTGGTCCGGGCCGGCAACAAGCATCAGGACCTCCTCAGCGAGGCGGTCCGGTTGGCCGCTCGGGCGCTCGACGAGAACCGGGACCGGATCCGCGACAAGGTCAAGCACGAGAGTCCCTGGTGGGTCCCGGGCATCGTCGACGACAAGATCTACCACCGGATTCTCCTCACGGTGGAAACCCTGCTCGACGACGTCGGCGGCAACCCCGACCATCCGCTCCGAGCCAAGTTCGACATCGCCATCGAACAGTACATCGACAAGCTCCAGCACTCGCCCGACACCATGGCCCGGGCCGAGGCGCTGAAACAGCAACTGCTGGCCGACCCGGTCATGGACGAATTCGCGAACTGGCTGTGGGAGTATCTCCGCAACGCGGCGGTCGATCGGGCCGAGGCGGCGGACGACGGCGCGGTGCCCGGGCCGATTGAACGGGGCCTGGCATCCTTCGGTCAGTCGCTGGCGGCGGATCCCGTCATGCTGGCCCAACTCGACGACGCGATCGTGGAGCGGACGACCGCCATCGTCGAGCAATACCGGACCGAGGTGTCCGACCTGATCGCCCACACGGTGGCCGGGTGGGACCCGATGGTCACGTCCCGGCGGATCGAGTTGGCGATCGGCCGGGATCTCCAGTTCATTCGCATCAACGGCACGCTGGTGGGGGGACTGCTGGGCCTGATCCTGCACACCGTGCTGCAGCTGGTCCGGCGGGGGGGCGGCTGACGCCGCCCGCACTCACTGGGTGATGATCGGCAGGGACATCGACCGACCGGCTGCCTCCCGGGCCACCGCCACCGCAAGGTCGCCTAACGCCACGGCCGCGGGGCTGGCGGGCGCGGCCTCGATGATCGGGCGGCCCCGGTCCGCTTCGTCGGCCAAACCCGGCTGGAGCGGAATCTGCCCCAGGAGCGGAACTCCCAGCTCGTCGGCCAAACGCCGGCCCCCGCCCGACGAAAAGAACTCGATCCGCTGCCCGGTGGCCGGATCGGTGAAGCCGCTCATGTTCTCCACGATCCCGTAGACCGGGACGTTGACCTTCTCGAACATCCGGGCGCCGCGGAGCGCGTCGCCGACGGCCATTTCCTGGGGCGTCGTGACGATGACCGCGCCGGAGACCTGAGCCGACTGGACCAGGGAGAGCTGCGCGTCGCCGGTGCCGGGGGGCATGTCCACCAGGAAGTAGTCGAGCTCACCCCACGCCACGTCCCGAAGAAACTGATTGATCACCTTCATGATGATCGGTCCCCGCCAGATGGCGGGGGCGTCCCGATCAACGAGGAACCCGATCGACATCAGCTTGACGCCGTACGCCTCGAGCGGCTGAATCCGGCCACCCACCACCGGGGGTCGCTCGTACACGCCGAACATGCGGGGGATGTTGGGGCCGTACACGTCGGCGTCCATGAGACCGACCCGCTTGCCCGTCCGGGCGAGCGCCACCGCCAGGTTGGCCGCCACGGTCGACTTCCCGACTCCACCCTTGCCCGACGAGATGGCAATGACCCGACCCAGGTTCGGAAACTCGACTGGTTGGGGCGCGGCCGGCATTCCGGTGGACTGGGGGCCGGCGGCGCCCCCGGCTGGAGGCTGGTGGGTCGTCTGGGCCGGCCCGGCGGGATCGACGACGGCGATCTTGACCTCGGCGACGCCCTCGATGGCTTTGAGCGCCGCCCGGGTTTCCCGCACCAGGGTGGCCGGGTCAGCGCGGCCGAGGAGGAACGTGAAGGTGACTCGTCCCTCGGCCGACACGACCAGATCGCGCACCATGCCGGCCGAGAGGAGATCGGTGCCGGTGCGGGGATTGACCACCCGTGACAGGGCGGCGCCAACCTGAGCTTCGATGGAATCCGACACGGGACCTCGACGGCGGGTTACAGTGCCTGCACGACCTTGACCTCGGGCACGAACTGCCGGAGGCGGGTCTCGATGCCCTGACGCAGCGTGATGGTGGACGCGGCGCACCCATGACAGGTGCCCCCGAGGCGGAGGGTCAGGATGCCCTCCGCTTCGTCGAAATCGATGACCTCAACCGAGCCTCGATGCGAGGCGATGTACGGGCGGAGGGAATCGAGGGTCTGTTCGATCCGGTCGAGCGTCTCCATGGCGAGGGGCAATATAAGGTTGCGACGCCGCCGGGCAATCGAACCGATCGCGGCGCGGTCGGGCCCCGATCAAGCCAACAACCTCTAATACCTTATTCCTGATGATATTTACATTATTCCAATAGGTATTTATACTAGTTTTTTGTCGTTCTACTCTAAAGAAGCTCATCTTTATGCTCATCCAGGCTACCCCGGATGGGGCGATCGACTCCGGCAGCACCGCCTGGATGCTCGCCAGCGCCGCCTTCGTCCTCCTGATGGTCCCCGGACTGGCGATGTTCTACGCCGGGATGGTGCGGCGAAAGAACATCATCGCCACCATGCTCTACAGCTACGGCGCGATGGCCCTGATCGGGGTCCAGTGGATCCTCGTCGGCTACGCCCTGGCCTTCGGCAAATCGGTCGGCGGGTGGATCGGGTGGGACCCGGCCCTCTTGGGCCTCCAGGGCCTCCCGGCCGATCGTCTCTATGGTGACAAAGGGATCCCGGAACTGGCGTTCGTGATGTTCCAGGGCAAGTTCGCCATCATCACGCCGGCGTTGATCAGTGGCGCGGTGGCGGAACGGATGAAATTCTCGACGTTCCTGACGTTCTCCCTGCTCTGGGCCACCTTCATCTACTGCCCGATGGCCCATTGGGTCTGGGCCCCCGGTGGCTGGCTGTTCGAGCGCGGGGTGCTCGATTTCGCCGGCGGAACGGTGGTGCACATTTCCTCCGGGGTCTCCGCCCTGGTGCTCGCGTTGCTGATCGGCAAGCGGCTCGACTATCAGACGACCAGCGGCGGCGCCGTGCTGCCGCACAATCTTCCGATGACGCTGACCGGCGCGGGCCTCCTCTGGTTCGGCTGGTTCGGCTTCAACGCCGGCAGCGCGGTGGCGGTCGAGCACCCGGTGGCCGGCGCGAGCGCCAGTCTGGCCTTCGCCACCACCCAGACTGCCGCCGCCGCCGCGGGCCTGGCCTGGATCCTGATCGAGTGGTGGCACCACGGAAAGCCCACCAGTCTCGGCATGGCCTCTGGCGTCGTGGCGGGTCTGGTGGGAATCACGCCCGCTGCCGGTCATGTCCGGCCCCTGGCGGCCCTGCTGATCGGGGCCCTGACGTCGGCCGGATGCTACGCTGCCGTCCAGCTCAAGGGGCGTTTCGGCTACGACGACGCGCTCGACGCGTTCGGCGTCCACGGCGTGGGCGGCTTGATCGGGGCACTCGCCACCGGACTCTTCTGCTTCGTCCCGGTGGCCGGCCTCCTGACGGGCGGGGGCCCGGAGCAACTGATCAAGCAGGCCCTCGGCGCCGGCGCCGCCATCGTCTTCGCGGCGGTCGGGACGTTGATCATCGCGTCCGCGCTCAAAGCCACGATGGGGCTTCGAGTCTCCCCGGCCCAGGAGCGAGAGGGCCTCGACCTGAGCCTCCACGGCGAGCGCGGTTACCATTCGGAATTGGTCTGACGCCATGAAACTGATCGTCGCCATCGTCCGCCCCGAGCGTCTCGACGCCGTCCAACGCGAACTGCAGGCCGTCCTCAACGAGGGCGACCAGTATCGGCTCACCGTCCGGGCCGTGGAGGGGCACGGCCGCCAACAGGGCGAAGTGGAGTACGTCCGGGGTCAACCCGTCCGGTCTCGCATGGTGTCCCGAGTGGAGGTCACGATCGGCGTCAACGACGATTACGTCGAGCCCGCCGTGGCCGCGATCCTGCGAGGTGCGCGGGGCGCCGAGGGAGGCGAGGTCGGCGACGGGAAGATCTTCGTGCTCCCCCTCGACGACTGCGTCCGGATCCGGACCGGCGAACGGGGCCGTTCGGCTATCTGACGAGCCTTCGGGGGTGAGAAAAATGAAGGGACCGGGTCGTATCGGAGGAAACCGGTCACCTTCATCCGGCTGTGGGAGCCCCAGCGCCCGCCCGGCCTCGGAGTCGCTTCATGAGTCGCCTGCTCTTCCTCCTGCTCCTCGGTGCCCTGTCCGCCTGCTGCGATCCTGACTCGGGCTGCGAGATCACGGAGCCGCCCCCGGAACCGCCGGCCGCCCCAACCGTCCGGGTCTGGGCAGGCGACGACCAGTCAGCCGAACAGGGCCGCCAGTTGGCGGATCCGATCGCCGTCCAGGTCGCGAACGCGCCGGTTGGGATGGTGGCGACGTTTTCGGTGACATCTGGGGGCGGACGCGTCGGTCGGGCGGGCGCCTTCGGGACCTCCGCCGCAGCCCCGGTCGACCCGTCGGGCGTGGCTGAGGTTGCGTGGGAATTGGGAACCGCCCTCGGCGCCCAGAGGGTCCGGATCACGTTCAGCGGGATCCCCAACTTTCTCGAGATGATGGCCACCGCCCACGGACCGGCGGCCCTCCTGCGCGCGGTCCGTGGCAGCGGTCAGACCGGCGCGCCTGGTGGCGAACTGGCGGTCCGACCGGCGGTGGCACTCTCGGATGCCGATGGTCGGCCGATTCCGGGAGCCCGAATCGAGTTTGCCGGGGACCTTCCAGGAACCATCACCGCGACCAGCCGGGACGGCGTGGCCGAGCTGCCATTCCGGTGGACCCTCGGCACCGTTGCCCGACGCTACCAGGCCGTCGCCACCTATCTGGTCGGCGGCTCGGCCCCGGCGATCATCGGCAACCCGGTCATCTTCAGCGCGGACGCCGTTCCCTCCGCAGCGGTCGGCCTGGCCAAGGTGGCGGGTGACCTCCAGGCGGCGCCGGCCGGAGCGGCCGTGCCGGTAGCCCCATCGGTGCGGCTCACGGACGAGTTCGGCAACGGCGTGCCCGGAATCGCGGTGACCTTTTCGCGGGAACAAGCGGGAGGCGGTCTGACCGACTCGGTCCGCACCACCGACGCCAGCGGCCTGGCGACCATCGGCGCCTGGACGCTGGGCGGCGAGGGGACCCACCGGGTAACGGCAATGGCCACCGGTACCGGGATCGCCGGGAATCCGGCCACCTTCACCGCCACGGCGGTGGTGCCCGCCGGTCCGCCGGCCCGGGTGGTGATCGTGAGCGGCGACAAACAGACCGGCGAGGTGACCACCGCTCTCCCCGAACGACTCCGAGTTCGGGTGCTGGACGCCGCGGACCGTCCGGTACCTAACGTGCAGGTTGATTTTTCCGCCGGCACCGGGAGCGGATCCGTGGCGCTGCCGTTCGGTTCGCCGCCGATTCGAAGCGATGCGTCCGGCGAGGCGACGTCGCCCACTTGGACGCTGGGGCAGTTCGCCGGGCCCCAATACGTGCTCGTCAGCCTCTTCCTGAGTCCGCCAGGCGTCGTGCTCCCAACCTTCTCCGCCACCGCCACCCCAGGGCGGCTTCAGCGGCTGGTTCGGCTCGGGGGAGATGGCGGGACGTACCCGACGGGCGGCAGCGTGCCGATCCAACAACTGCCATTGGTCCAGATTCTCGACCAGTTCAACAACCCGATCTCGGGAGTATCGGTCACCTTCGCGATCACCTCCGGCGGAGGCACGCTCGCCAGCCCGACCACCCTGGTGACCGGACCGACGGGCACGGTTCGGGCGGCCGGCTGGACCATCGGTGCGGCCCCCGGTCCCAACGTGGTGACGGCCACGGCCGTGCCACTATCCGGCGTGTCGCTGGTGCCAGCCACCGCGACGTTCACCAAGGTGGGGGTGCTCGACGTTCGTTCGGCGCCGTAGCCGCCTAATCCGACTTGAGCGCGACCACCGGATCGATCCGGCCCGCCCGACGGGCTGGAACCCACGCCGCCAGCGCGGTGACCCCGAGCAGCACGAGCGGGACCGCCGTGAGGGTGATCGGGTCGAGCCCCGGGACGCCGACGAGGAGGCCCTCCAGCACCCGGCCGAAGAGCGCCCCGGCGACCAGACCGAGGCCCGCGCCGACCAGCGCCAGGCGGAGCCCGCCCCACATCAGGAGCCGGACCACCGAGGCCCGGTCGGCGCCTAACGACAGACGGATACCCACCTCCCGACTTCGCTGGGCCACCGCGTAGCTGACCGTGCCGTAGAGCCCGACACAGGCCATGACCACCGCGAGCAGGGCGAACCCGGCCAGCGCGGTGGCGGCAAACCGGACCGGCAGGGCCATCACGGCAAGATGGCGACGCATGGTCCGCGCTTCGAGGACCATCAGGTCACGCCCCTCATTCCGAATGACCCTGAGCGTGGACGCGAGCAGCGCGTCGTCATTCCCGGTCCCCACCACCACCAGCCAGCCGTCGTTGAAACGCCGCTGGTCGACCGCCTCGTAGATGAAGGGCCGTGGCGACTCGGCCAGGCTCCGGATCTTGGCGGTGGCCACGACGCCGACGACCTCGGTTTCCTCGCCCCGGCGGTTCCGGAACCGCCGGCCGATCGGATCGAGCCCGGGCCAGAACCGGGTGACGAACGCCTCGTTGACGAGCGCCACCCGGCGGCCCTGCGCGAGGTCCGGGTCGGTCAGGTTGCGGCCTCGCGTCAGCCGGAGGCCGATGGCCGCCACGTACCCCGTGTCGATCGCGGCGTGGTCCACTGAGTGGGCCGCTTCTCCGGACGGGGGCTCGACCCCGTCCACCACGATCTCGGTCGAGCTGGTCGTGAGTTGATTGAGGTGGAGATTGGCGGTCCCCCCGATCGCGACGACGCCGGGCAGCGCGGCTAGGCTCCGTCTCAGCCCGTCGTACCGCTGCTGACTCGAGGAGGGATCGAGGCTGGCCGAGACCTGGAGCCAGACCAGCGCCGAGGGTCGGCCTCCAAAGCCGGGATCGACGTGGCGGATCGCCACCAGGCTGCGGAGGAAAAGGCCGGCCACCACCAGGAGAACAACGGCAACCCCGACCTGCCCGCTGACCAACGCGCCGCGAAGGACCCCCTTCCGCCGCCCGCCCCCGGTGCTCTCGTCCCGAATGACCGAGGCCAGCTCGAGCCGGGTGGACTGAAGCGCCGGCGCCAGTCCGGCCAGGACGCCGGCCAGCAGCGACACGCCGATGGAGAAAAGCAGGACGGTGCCGTCGAGCGGTAGGTCAAGGGAAATCGGAACCGGGAAAGGAAGATCCGAAGCGAGGAGCGCCCGCAACCCGACTTTCCCAAGACCGATTCCGGCCAGGCCCCCGAGGAGGGCGAGGAGCATCGTCTCGACGAGGAGTTGGCTGATCAGCCGCGAGCGAGTGGCGCCGAGGGAGAGCCGGATGGCGATCTCCTTTTTCCGATCGACCGCCCGGGCCAGGAGGAAGCCGGCCAGGTTGGCGCAGGCGATCACCAGCACCAGGCCGACGACCACCATCAACATCGCGGCCATCGGGGCCAGCATCTTGTCGAGCGGTGGGTACAGGATCACGTCCGCCGTGGGGATGACGGTGAAGGCCTGCTGGCCGTCCCAGCCCGGGAGTCGCTGCGCTCGGAGGTCGGCCGCCACGGCCTCGACCGCGGCCCGGGCTTGCGGTATCGACACGCCGGGCCGGAGCCGTGCCTTGGCGAACACCGAGTGGTTGGTGCGGATGGTCAGTTCGTCGGTACCCGACGGCATCAGCTGGTTGATTCGCGTGACCGGCACAAAAATGTCGGTGCCCATCCCGCGGAGGACGCCCTCGAAATCGGGAGGGGCGACCCCGACGATCGTGTAGCTGCCGTCCCCGAGCGGCAGGGGCCGCCCGATGACCGCGCGGTCGGCACCGAACGCCCGCCGCCAGTACCGATCGCTCAGGACCGCCACCATCCCGACACCCGGGGCCGAGGCATCGGCCGGCTCGATGGCCCGACCGATCGCGGCGCGGACGCCGAGAATTCCGAAGAAGTCGCCAGTCACCAGTTGGACGAAGAGGCGCTCGGGTTGGTCTTGATCGGTGCGATTGGCAAAGCCAAGCCGGCTGCCGACCACCCCTTCGAAGACGTCGGTCCGCCGGGCCAGGTCGAGGATATCCGGATAGGTGATCGGCGTGAACGGAAACGCCTGGCTCGAAGCGTAGATGTCGATCAGCCGCTCCGGCTCAGCCAGCGGGGGGCGCCGGAACACCACGTCATTTATCAGCGTGAAAATGCCGGCGTTGGCCCCGATCCCCAGCGCAAGCGACAGAATGGCCGTCAGCGTGAACGCGGGGCGCGCCGCCAGCCGGCGGAAGGCATAGCGCGCGTCCTGGCCGAGCCGCCGGAGCCATCCTTCGCCAGCCCCGGCTCCTCCCATGTTCGCTGATGTCACGATCCGCTTCTCCTGTCCGATCAAGCGCGCCGCGTGACGGCCGTCGCCGAACGCCGCCAGCAGTTCCTCGACCCGTCGGCCGGCCGCGAGGCCGTCCTCGAAATGCGCCACCAGTTCCCGAAAGACTTCCTCGCGGCGGTCTTCGGGCAGACCGCTCGTCACCACGACATCCGCCACCCGCCCGGCCAGCGGCCCCGGCAGCCCGGCTGCCCGGGCCGCCCGTTCCACCCCAAGACGGTCGAGCCGACCGACGAGGTCTTCGGACCGGTCGGTCATTCGGCCTTGAGCGCCACCACCGGATCGATCCGCCCCGCCCGACGGGCGGGCACCCACGCAGCCAGGATGGCGACCCCGATAAGAACGAGCGGCACGACCACCAGGGTGAGCGGGTCGATCCCGCGGACGCCGAAGAGGAGCCCCTCGAGGAGCTTTCCAACCACGATGGCCATCGCGAGGCCCGCCACGACCCCGCCAGCCACCAGCCGGAGCCCGCCCGCCAGGAGCAACCGAACCACCGAGTCACGCCCGGCGCCGAGGGAAAGGCGGATGCCGACCTCGCGACTCCGTTGGGCCACGGCGTAGCTCACCGCTCCGTATAGGCCGATGCAGGCCATGACCAGCGCCACCAGCGCGAACGCCATCAAGGCGGTGGCGCCCATCTTGAGCGGATACGACATCGCCGCAATGTGCCGTTCGAGCGTGCCCGAGGAGTACGAGAACAGGCGCGGATCGATGTCCGGCAGGACCCGTCGCATCTCGGCCGCAACCCTGGCCGCGTCGCCCCGGGTCCGGGCCACGACCCAGGTCATGGCCTCGTCGTCACTGAGCGGTTCGTAAAGGAATGGCCGCGGATCCTCGGCCAGGCTCCGAGTCTTGGCGGTGTTGGTGATCCCCACGATCTCGATTTCCGTTTCGCCCGAGCGGAACCGCTGACCGAGCGCGTCGCGGCCGGGATAGAACTGGGCAACGAAGGCCTCGTTGACGAGGACCGGCCGCCGCCGGACGCCGTCGGGCCCGACCGTATCGCGATCGGTGGCCCCGAAATTCCGGCCCCGGAGGAGACGGAGCCCGATCGCCTCGACGAGCCCGCTGTCGATGGCGGCCCGCTCGACCAGATGACTGGTCCGTCCGGGCGGTGGTTCCACCCCCGGCACCACGATCTCGGTCGACTGGGTCCCGAGGGTGTTGAGGTGGATGTTCGAGGTCAGGCCGACCTGGTCGACGCCCGGAATGGCGGCGAACCGCTGGACGACCCGATCGCGAACCGGACGCTCTTCGCCCTCGGCCGGGCGCCCTATCCAGATGAGTGCGGCCGGCCGATGGCCGAAGCCGGGGTCGATCCGGCGCGCCGTGTCGAGGCTCCGGACAAACAGGCCCGCCACCACGAGCAACACCATCGACACGGCAACCTGGCTGCCGACCAGCACCTGACGGAGCAATCCCTTCCGCCGGCCGCCCCCGGTGGTTTCGTCGCGGATGACCGAGGCCAGCTCCAGTCGGGTCGATTGGAGCGCCGGCATCAGTCCGAAGAACAGACCGGCGGCGACCGACACCAGCAGCGAGAACGTCAGGACCCGCCAATCGAGCGTCAGCGCCAGATCGATCGGCACCGGGAGCGGGATGTCGCTCGAGAGCACCGCGCGGAGGGTCATTCGGCCGAGCAGGACCCCCACCACGCCCCCGCCAATGGCGAGGAGGACGGTCTCGACCAGGAGTTGGGCCACCAGCTGACCTCGCGTGGCGCCTAACGCGAGCCGGACGGCGATTTCCTTCCGCCGGTCGACGGCCCGAGCCAGCAGGAAGCCAGCCAGGTTAGCACAGGCAATGACCAGGACGAGACCGACCACCAGCATCAGCATGCCCGCCACCGGGACCAGGTACTTGTCCACTGGCGGGTAGATCAGAACGTCGGTCTGCGGGATCACCAGAAAGGCGGCGTCGCCCTGCCACTGCCGGGCCCGCCGGCCCTTGAAATCGGCGGCCAGCCGGTCGAGTTCGACGATAGCCTGCTGCAGCGACACGCCGGGCTTCAGGCGGCCGGTCACGAAGGTGCTGGTGGTGCCCTCGTCCAGGAGCTGGCTGGACTGGGACGTGCCCTCCAACTGGTCCGCAATCATCACCGGCAGATAGAAATCGGTCGGCAGGGCCCGAAGCCGCCCGGGATAGCTCCGGCCGAGGACCCCGACGACCTGATAGCTCGACCCGTTGAGTCGAATCGACCGTCCGATGATCGCGTCGTCGGCACCGAGCGCGGCGCGCCAGAACCGCTCCCCGATGACCACCACGGCGCCTTGGCCTGGCGCGGGCGCGTCGGCGGGACCGAACAGGCGGCCCCTGATCGGGTGCAGGCCCAGGGTCTCGAAGTAGTCACCCGAGACCAACTCGACCGCGTACTTGCCGATTCGCCCGTCGGCCTCGAAGGGGACCATCGTCAGTTTCGAGGCGGCCAGGCCCGTGAAGATCGAGGTGTTCCGCCGGATCTCGGCCACGTCCGGTTCGGAGAACACGTTGTGCGGGAAATCCGCCGTCCGCTGATACAGCTCGACCAATTCCTCCGGTCGCTCCAAGGGCGGCCGCCGGAGGATGACATCGTTGACGAGCGTGAACATGGCGCTGTTGGCGCCGATGCCGAGCGCGAGCGACGCCACCGCGGTGGCCGTGAACGCGGGCCTCGCCAGCAGCCGCCGGAAGGCGTAGCGGACGTCGCGGAACAGCCGGCGGACGGCCCCATCACCCCGGCCGGTCCCACCCGAGGCTGTCGGGGTGACGATCCGTTTTTCGACGGCGATGAGCGCGGCGGTCCGCCGGCCGTCGCCAAAGGCCTCGAGCAACGCCTCGCCGCTCCGCCCCGCGGCGAGCCCGTCTTCGAAATGCGCCACCAGTTCGCGGAAGACCTCCTCCCGACGGTCGTCCGACAGACCGGCACCCGTCACCACCTGGGCAATCCGCTCGGCCACTGGCCCGGGAAGGCCCGCCTTGGTAGCGCGCCGCACGACCTCGAGTCGGTCCATTCGTCCGCTGAATCGTTCCCGTTCGGTCATCGCTCAGCCCTCCTGCGCGATCGGGGTCACCAGCCCGAGGCCGACCATGGCCTCGAACAACTCCTGCCACTCGGCCCGCCGCTTTTCGAGGACCTGGGCGCCGCGCTCGGTGAGCCGGTAGTACCGCCGTTTCCGACCCGACGGCAGTTCCACCCAGCGGCTCTCGACGTAGCGCTTGCTCTCGAGGTTGTAGAGGAGGGGGTAGAGCGTTGACTGCCCCAAGGCGAGGACCCCGTCGGATCGCTGACTCAGGGCTTCGGCTAGTTCGTAGCCGTACATGTCCCGCCGCTTGAGCATCTGGAGTACGGCAACCGGACCGGCGCCGCGAATCAATTCACGTTTGACTTCCATCCTCGGTGCCCTCGTTTATGCCTCGGCCAACATAGTAGAATGAAAATGCTATAACGTCAACATGTGGAACGTTTCATCGCTGGAACGTGCCGCATTGGAACGATTAGGGCTGATCTAACGGACTTGCGGGGTCGACGCGGGCAGAAAGCCTCGAGCGGCGTCGAGGACGAAGGCTTGGACCTCCGCCAGGGACCCTTCCCGACTGAGGCCAGCCGCCTTGACGTGGCCCCCGCCGCCGAAGGGCTTGGAGAAGGCGGCCACGTCGACGTCGCCGACGGAGCGGAGGGACACCTTGATCCGCCCCTGGGAGATTTCCCGGAAGAGGAGCGCCATCCGGATGCCGGCAATCGACCGAGCGTGCTCGACCACCCCATCGAGGTCGTCGGTGGTGACACCATGCCGTTCGACCGCGCCAGGCGGGACGGTGATCCACGCGAGACCGACGTCGGGCTCGACCACCAGGGTCTGGAGCGCCTCGGCGAGGAGGCGGACCCGCCCTTCGGGCGCGCCCGCATAGACGTCGAGGTACATCGCTTCGGGGTCGATCCCCTTCTCGAGTAGTTCGGCGGCGATCCGAAGGGTCCGGGGGTGGGTATTGCTGAACCGGAAGCCGCCAGTGTCGGTCATGATGCCGACGTAGAGGGCGCGGGCGGCGACGCTGGTGAGGGCCCAGTCGTTGGCCATCGCGATTTCAACGATCAGCTCGGCGGTGGCGGCGGCGGTGGGATCGAGGTAGCGCGGACCGGCCGGGAGCGTGCCCGGACTGACATGGTGATCGATGCATGCCACCGGGACCCCACGGGCAGCCACGGTGTCCGCCAGCATGCCCAGTCGGCCGAGGTCGCTGATGTCGAGGACCACGATGAGATCGGCGCGGCGCAGTTCCTTGACGGCTTCGTCGCTGCGATCGACCTTCGGGAGCCCCTCGAACAGGAACTTGAAGCGGGGCGGCGTGGGCGTCGGGTTGGCGATGGTGGCGGTGACCCCGAGACCCCTGAGCAGATGGACCAGTCCGACCTCGCTGCCGAGGCCGTCGCCATCCGGATTGACGTGGGTAACCAGGGTGGCCCGCATGCCCGGCGTCAGGACCCGGGCCAGGTCCCGGGCGGCGGTCAGTTTCTCGGCGGTCAGGGTGATGGACATGGGGCAAAGATAAGAGCCAAGGCCGCTTCCCCAACTCCCGACCCGCGGCCATTATTCACGGGTCAGTCGATTTTGGCGCACCGCCCCAGCGGCATTCTCCCGCGGCGCGCCTCCCCATTCTCGGTCACCGCTCTCGACCGGCCTCCGGGCCCCGGGCTCTCATGCGGCGTTTGAACCTGACTCACTGGATCCTGATCGGAACGGTCGTCGGCGCGGTCGTCGGCTACCTCGATCACAATGTCTGGCTCGAGACCGACCTCTCGAAAGCGCTCCAACCGCTGGCGTCGATCTTCGTCCGGATGATCAAGTCCATCGTGGCGCCGCTCATCTTCTCGACCCTGGTGGTCGGGATCGCGGGGCACGGCGACGACCTGAAGCAGGTCGGCCGGCTGGCGCTCCGCTCGATCATCTATTTCGAGATCGTCACGACCCTGGCGCTGTTCCTCGGGCTCGGGGCGGTCAATTTATTTCAGCCTGGCCGAGGCGTGGCGCTGGCCGGTTCCACCGAGGCGGGGCAGCAGTTCGCGGGCAATCAGCAGACCTTTGCCAGCGTGCTCGAGCATACGGTGCCCGCCAGCATCGTCGAAGCAATGGCCCGGAACGAAACGCTGCAGATCGTCTTCTTCGCGCTCCTCTTCGCGATCGCGTTGACCAAGGTGAAGGGCCGCCCGAAGGAGGTCATGCTGGAGGTCCTCGACAGCGTCTCGCAGGTGATGTTCAAGTTCACCGGCCTGGTGATGAACTACGCGCCGATCGGGATCGCCGCCGCGCTCGGCGTGACGATCGGCAAGAACGGTTTGGGCGTCATCCTCAGCCTCGGCAAACTGGTCGGGACGCTCTACCTGGCACTCCTCGTGTTCGTCCTGGTGGTCCTGGTTCCCGTGGCCCTGCTGGCCCGAATCAACATCCGGCGGTTCTGGCATTGGACCAAGGAGCCCTGGCTGCTGGCCTTCACCACGGCCTCGTCGGAAGCGGCCCTGCCCCTGGCGCTCGAAAACATGGAGAAGTTCGGGGTGCCTCGGCGGATCGTCTCCTTCGTGCTGCCGACCGGATACTCGTTCAACCTGGACGGATCGACCCTCTACCTGGCGGTCGCGTCGGTCTTCGTGGCGCAGGCGGCGGGGATCGAGCTGACGTTGGGAACCCAGTTGCTGATGATGCTGACCCTGATGCTGACCAGCAAAGGCGTGGCCGCGGTTCCCCGGGCGTCGCTGGTCATCCTCTCCGGCACACTGACGCAGTTCGGCCTGCCGCTCGAGGGTATCGCGGTCATTCTCGGCGTCGACGCCTTCATGGACATGGCCCGGACATCGATCAACCTCGTGGGCAACTGTCTGGCGTCGGCCGTGATGGCCCGGTGGGAGGGCGAACTGAAGGACGAGGAGCCCGCCGCCGCGGGGTGACCCGGGCCCGCGGCGGCGCGGGCCCGGTCGGGCGTCACTTGCTGTAGTTGGGTGCTTCCCTGGTGATCGTCACGTCGTGCGGATGGGATTCCCGCAGGCCGGCCGCCGTGATCTGGACCATCTCGGTATCCCGTTGGAGCGCCAGCAGGTCATTGGCGCCGCAGTACCCCATTCCACTGCGCAGCCCGCCGACCATCTGGAAGAGGACGTCGCCAACGGGGCCCCGATAGGGGACCCGTCCCTCGATCCCCTCCGGCACCATCTTGGATGGCGCCAGTTCTCCATCCTGGAAATACCGGTCGGCCGATCCATCCTGCATGGCCGCGAGGCTGCCCATCCCGCGGATCATCTTGAATCGGCGGCCTTCGGCAAGGACCGACTCACCGGGGCTTTCCTCGGTGCCTGCCAGCATCGACCCCATCATGACGGACGCGGCGCCGGCGGCGATGGCCTTGACGATGTCGCCGGAGTACTTGATGCCGCCGTCGGCGATGATCGGGATCCCGTTGGCGCCGCGCACCGCGTCAACGATGGCCGTGATCTGGGGGACACCCACCCCGGTGACGACCCGGGTGGTGCAGATGCTCCCGGGGCCGATCCCGACTTTGATGCCGTCCACGCCTCGCTCCGCGAGGGCGCGAGCGCCGGCTTCGGTGGCGACGTTCCCGCCGACCAATTGCGCCTCGGGGAAGGCGTTGCGGAGCTGGTCGATGGTGGTGAGGACGCCGGTGCTGTGCCCGTGGGCCGAGTCGACGACCAGGACGTCGCACCCCGCGTCGAGCAGCGCCTTGGCCCTGGCGACGGTGTCCGTGCTGGTTCCGAGCGCGCCCGCCACCCGGAGACGACCGTGCTGGTCCTTGTTGGCGTCGGGATACCGCTGCCGCTTGAAGATGTCCTTGACCGTAATGAGGCCCTTGAGGATTCCGCCCTCGTCGACCACCGGGAGCTTCTCGATCCGATGGCGGGCCAGAATCCGCTCCGCTTCGTCGAGCGTGGTTCCGACCGGCGCGGTGACGAGCCGATCCTTGGTCATGGCCGAGTGGATCGGTTGATCGAGGTCTCGTTCGAACTGGAGGTCGCGGTTGGTCAGGATGCCGATCAGCCTGCCCTGCCCGTCGACGATCGGTACCCCGGAAATCCGGAACCGCTTCATCAGGGTGGCGGCCTCGCGGATCGGGCGATCGGGACCGAGGGTGATCGGATTCAGGATCATCCCACTCTCGGATCGCTTGACCCGATCAACCTCGGCGGCCTGGCGATCGATCGTCATGTTCTTGTGAATGACGCCGATGCCGCCGGCCCGGGCCATGGCGATGGCCATTTCGGCCTCGGTGACCGTGTCCATGGCGGCGGAGATGAGGGGGATGTTGAGCGGGATGGCGCGGGTGAAAAAGCTGCCGGTGCCGACGTCCCGGGGGTGCACCGCGCTATGGCGGGGGACCAGGAGGACGTCATCGAAGGTGAGGGCCACCCCCGGGCGCAGGGTGCTCATGACGGGCGAATCTCGATTGGGGGCGGGGAGACCGTGGACAACATCACGTGGGCCATGGACAAACCTAGGGGCGAGGAGGCCCTCGGGCAAGCGCCCCGCGCCCGGTGGAACGGGCGGGAAACCTGCCTAACGCTGTTCCGGTTTCGGAGCTGGTCGATCGGGGGCGCTCGGCCGGGTTTGCGCCGCCTGGATCGCTTCGTCGACCACCGCCTGGGCCGCGGCCGCCACGCCCTTCATGACCTTGGAGGCGCTGTCCATGACCCCCATGGTGCCCGAAATGGCCCTGACCGGCATTTTTCCGGCGCGGAGCACGTCCTCGACCGTCTCGGTGACCCGGGCAAATACGTTGGTCGGGGCCACCCGTTCGGCGTATTTGCTCTCGAGGAACTCCACGTAGTCGAGGATCTGATACCCCCGCTCGTCGCTGAGGGCCTCGAGCCGCCGGAGAATCCGCTGTTTGAGGTTCTCGTTCATCGGACCACCTTGACGAGTTCGAGGACGGGAGTCGGAAGGAACCGGGTTCGGCCGGCGCGGACGACCGCGTCGACCTTCACCTCGTCGAGCGGCGCCAGGCGGCGGAACTCGGCCGCCTGGTCCTTGGAGACCATCAGATAGGTGAACCCGCTCTCGGGCAGGGGACCACGGGCCAGCACATAGAGCTGGCCGCGTGGCATTTCCGGGCGGAGGGCGTCCGCCTCCTGGACCGCCAGGAACTGGAGCCGCCAGCTCACCGGCTGGTTGAGATAGCGATCCGGAGCCTGCTGGATCATGGCGGCCGTGATCCGGGGGCCGGCCACCGTTTCGGTGGCGAGGTCGGCGGCCCGAACCCAACCCTCGATCCGAACCTTGACCCAGTCGCGGGTCTGTTCGATGACCTCGACATCCGGGGAGCCTTGGGCCGAGGCGATCGACTGCCCATCGCGCGTGGCGGCAACGACCGTCCCCGGCTTGAGCGTGGCCATCCCCGCGACCCCCGAGCGGACCGGGGCATCTACCCGGGACGCCGCCGAGTCCGCGCGACGGCCCGAGTCCGCGGGCGCTGGGGTGGTCGCGGCGCCGGTTGGCGGCGGGGTCACCACGGCAACGGTCGACGGGGGCGGAGGTGGGGTTACGGGCTTGGGCTGGGCAGCCGCCACGGTGGGGCGGTCCGACGCGGCTTCGGTCGGGCCCAGCGCGGCCCGGGCCACCCATCCAGCCCGCCGCACCCGAACCCAGGTACCCCGGGACCCGACTCGATTGAGCAGGGTACCCTCCTGAATCCGGGCGATGACGGCCCCGTTGGGCCCCGAGCGAAGGGCCTCCCCACCGCCGGAGGTGAGGGTCAGATCGAAGCCGTCACGGGTCGTGGCCTGGGCGGCCGCGGTCGGGATCCAGCCTTCGACGGTGGTTTCGACATGGGCGCCGTTGGTTCGACCGGTGGCATAGGCCTGCCCGCTGACCAGCGATCCGAGGCGGATGCCGCCGGGTTCCTTGAGGAACGGGGCGGCGGAGGTGGCGCGAAGCCGGTTCTGAGCGGACCCGGCGGACGCCAGGACGAGCAGAAGGCCCGCCACGCAGGCTGGTAGGCGACTGAGGCCAGGACTAGATTGCGGCAGCTTCAACACGGCTTCGCATAGTAGACGGCGCTCCAAATCATGTCAAACCACCGGACTCCAGTCGCGCTGATCGTCCTCGATGGCTGGGGCTACCGCGCCGACCCCACGCATAACGCCATCGAGCTGGGCCGGACCCCGATCTGGCACCGGCTTTGGAACGGCCATCCCCGGACCCTCCTCGACGCCAGCGGACTCGCAGTCGGGCTGCCTGAAGGGCAGATGGGCAACAGCGAAGTCGGCCATCTAAACCTGGGGGCCGGCCGCGTCGTCATGCAGGATCTGGTCCGGATCTCGGAGAGTATCCGGCGGCGGGAGTTCTTCCGGTTGCCCCAGTTCGTCGAGCTGGGCGCCCACCTGCGCGCCACCGGCGGGACACTGCACCTCATCGGCCTGATCGGGAACGGTGGCGTCCACGCCATCGACGCCCACCTGCTGGCCTGTCTCGAACTGGCGATGGCGCTCGATGTCCCCCGCATCGCGATCCACGGTTTCCTCGACGGGCGCGACACGTTGCCCAAATCGGCTCAGGGCTTCGTTCGGACCCTGGCGGCGGACCTGGCCCGGATTACCGGCGGCCGCGGCGCGATCGCCAGCCTGATCGGGCGGTACTACGCCATGGACCGGGATCGCCGCTGGGAGCGGACCCGGCTGGCCTACGACCTCCTCGTCCACGGGGCCGGGGCCGGCGCCACCGATCCGGTCGCCGCCATCGGAGCCGCGTACGAGCGAGGCGAAACCGACGAGTTCATCAACCCGATCGTGCTCCAACGGGACGGGGTGCCGATCGCCCCGATGCGCGACGGCGACGGCATCCTCTGCTTCAACTACCGCAGTGACCGGATGCGGCAGATCGTCCGGGCCCTGTTGATCGACGGCTTCGACGGATTTCCGGTTGCCGATCGTCCGGGGCTCCGCGGCGTCACGATGACGCAGTACGACCAGACTTTCCCGGTGCCGCAGGCCTTCCCCCCGTTCAACCTGGCCCGGATCCTGGCCGAGGAACTCGCGGGCGCCGGCCTGGCGCAGTTCCGGACCGCCGAAACGGAGAAGTATCCGCACGTCACGTACTTCTTCAACGGCGGCATCGAACCGCCGTTTCCGGGCGAAGAGCGGCAGTTGATTCCGTCGCCGAAGGTCGCGACATACGACCTGATGCCCGAGATGAGCGCGCGCGGCATCACCGACGCGCTCTGCGGTGCCTTTGCCCGGAAGGACCACGCGTTCTTCCTCTGCAATTTTGCCAACGCCGACATGGTGGGCCACACCGGCGTCCCGTCCGCGATCATCACAGCGGTCGAGACGATCGACGAATGCCTGGGCCGGATTCTGGTGGCCGCGGAGGCGACTGGAACCCGCGTATTGATCACCGCGGACCATGGCAACTGCGAAATGATGGTCGACCCCGACACCGGGGGGCCGCATACCGCCCACACCACCAACCCGGTGCCATTCGTCGCCGTCGGGACGCCGATCGCGTCGCTCCGCTCCGGCGGCGCGCTCTGCGACGTGGCGCCCACGGTCCTCGACCTGCTTGCCCTGCCACAGCCCGCGGAGATGACCGGGCGGAGTCTTTCCCGTGCCTGAGCTGCCGTTCCTTGCCCGATTGTCCGTCCTGGTCCGTCTGGTGTTCGTGGCCAGCCTGTTCGCGCCGGCGGCGGCGGCGCAGGTCGGTCATGATCCGGCCGGATCCCCCTATCGCGACCTTCGATTCGGCCAGTTCGTTTCGGTGTCGGCTGGGAAGCTGTTCGGCAGCGGAGGAACCCTGGGGATCGGCCCGCGCGACGGCGACGTCATCTGGGTTCGGCACGAATTCCTGGCCGATCGACCCTTGTCCATTTCGCTGGGCGGCGGCTATACCCGGGCCCACCGGAGTTACGTCGACCTCGATCTGACCGACGATCGAGTCCAGGGTCCCATCGAGACCAACGTCTGGTTTGCCGAGGGCACCCTGCAACTCAATCTGACCGGCAGCAAGACCTGGCACGGGCTGGCGCCGTACGCCAACCTCGGCCTCGGTCTCGGGTTCGGTCAGCGGGCCGGCATCGACTCGAGCGGATACAATCTGGGCACCAAGTTCTACCTCGCCCCGGGGGCCGGCGCGCGGGTCTTCCTGAGCCGGCGGCTCTACCTCCGGCTCGAGGCGCGCGCCATTTTCTGGAGTCTGTCCTATCCGGAGGCCTACCGGAGCAGCGACCCCGACGGCTTCGGCCCATTGTTGCCCCTCCTCTCGGGGCAACCGATCAAGGAATGGGTGCCGGCTCCGATGCTCCACGCCGGTCTCGGGTTCGCGTTCCGACGACCGTTTTTCTAAGGCGACCGGTGCGGATCCGGCTTTCCCGGGCGGTCGCCTTCCGGGCCCATCACCGGCTGGCCGATCCGACCCAGTCGCCGGAGGAGAACCGGCGCCGGTTCGGCTGGACGGCCGAGTCCCACCCCCATCAGTATCGCTGCGAGGTCTCGGTGACCGGCCCGGTGACGGAACCCGAGGCCATGGTGGTCGACCTGCCGCGCCTCGACGCGATTCTCCACGAGGAAATCACCGCCCGATACGACGGTCGACATCTCGACCGCGACGTCCCGGAACTGGCGGGGATCCTGCCCACCTGCGAGGCGATCGCGCGGGATCTCTTTCGCCGGATCGCGCCGCGACTCCCACCGGGGGTCACCCTGACTCGGGTGATGGTGGCCGAGGACGCCTCGCTCCGGGCGGAGTGCCTGGGCGACTCGTGACCGGGCGGCCGGAACGGGTCGCGATCCTGGCGGGCGGCCGGGCCAGCCGGATGGGCGGGACGCCCAAGGGGCTCCTCGACATCGGGGGCCGCCGGATCCTCGATCGGGTGGTGGACGCCGCGGCCGCCGCGTTCGGCACTCCTCCGATCCTGGTGGCGAATGACCCCGGGGCCCCGTCGTGGCGGTCCGACCTCGTCGTCGTGCCCGACCGGATCCGCGAGGCCGGAACGTTAGGCGGGATCCACGCGGCCCTGACGGCGGTGGGCGGGGCGATCGTCTGCGTGGCCTGGGACATGCCATTCGTCACCGCGCCCCTGCTCCGACGGCTGGCCGACGACCTCGACCAGTTCGACGTGGTCATCCCGACCAGCGGCGGGCCGCGAGGCGTCGAGCCCCTCTGCGCGGGATACGGACCGGCGTGTCGGGCGCCGATCGAGGCGGCCATCCGGCGGGGCGACCACCGCGCCATCGGGTTCCACGACACCCTGCGGGTGGCGGTGCTCGACCCGGCGGTGGTGGCCACCTTCGGCGACCCGACCCTGCTCTTCTTCAACGTCAACACGCCAGAGGATCTGACCGAGGCAGAGCGGCTGGCTGGCTTGCCGCCACGGTAGCCCCGCTTCCCCTGGCCCCGGTCGCCCGCTATTCTCCCGAGACCGGGGCTGGGGTCCCGGTCTCGGCCGTCGGACCTGGCACCGGCTCGCAGACCCATGCGTATCATCTCGATCATCGGATTGCAGAACGCCGGCAAGACCACCTTGCTGGTCGCTCTGGCGCGTGAGCTGCACCGGCGGGGCCGCCGGGTCGCGACGATCAAGCACGCGACCCACGGAGCGGATGTCGATCGGGAGGGCAGCGATACCTGGCGCCACTACCACGAAGGCCTGGCGGACGGCGTCCTGATCGCCAGCCCGGGGATCCGCGCGGTGTTCGAGCGCCGGGCCGACGACACCGACCCCGAGACCCTCGCGCGCCGCTACTTTGCCGACCGGGACATCGTCCTGGTCGAGGGCTTCCGGGCCGCGCCGATCCCCAAGATCGAGATCTTCCGGACGGCGGTCGGCCCGAGCCCGCTGGTGGCGGCGGTGGCGGACAAGTCGCCCTGGGTGGCGGTGGTGTCGGACACGCCGGTGGCCGGGGTCACCTGCCCCGTCCTCCGATTCACCGACACGATGTGGCTCCAGCTCCTCGCGGCCCTCGCTTGGGACCGGGCCAAGCCGCTCGAGTCCTGACGTGCTGAGCGGTCTGGCCGCCCGCGACGCCGCCCGCCGGATCCTCGCCGCCGTCCGCCTCCAACCGACCCTCCGGGTACCCCTCGACACGGCGTTAGGCAGCGTCCTGGCCGAATCGGTGGTCAGCCCGATCGACGTCCCGTTTTACGCCAATTCCGCCATGGACGGCTACGCCGCCCGCGCCGCCGACGTGCGGGGCGCCGCGCCGGAACAACCGGTCCGGTTGACGGTGGTCGAACGGATCCCGGCCGGGGCGGCACCGACCGTGGTGATCGGCCCCGGCCAGGCGGCCAGGATCTTTACCGGCGGGGCGCTCCCGGCCGGCGCCGACTCGGTCATCCGGCAAGAGGACACCGACCTCGGCGACCCGGTGGTCACCATCGTCACCGATCGAGACTGCGGGGTCAACGTCCGCCGCGCCGGCGAGGACCTCCGAGCCGGCGCCACCGCGCTCGAGGCCGGAACCGAACTCGACGCCGCCCACCTCGGCGTGCTCGCGTCCCTGGCGGTAGCCCACCCCGTGGTGTTCCGGCGACCGCGAGTGGGCATCCTGGCCAGCGGCGACGAGATCGCTCCGATCGACCAACCCGACGAGATCCTCTCCGGCCGGAAGACCGCCAGCTCCAATACGCACTCCCTCCGGGCGTTGGTCCGGCGGGCCGGCGGGGAGCCCGTCGATCTCGGGATCGCCGCCGATTCGATCGCGAGCATCCGCCACCACCTCGAACCGGCGGTCGAGTGCGATCTGTTGATCACCTCGGCGGGGATCAGCGTCGGCGAGCACGATCATCTCCGGGCCGCCATCGCGTCGCTGGACGGCCACCTCGATCTCTGGAAGCTCCGGATGCGCCCCGGCGCGCCGGTCGGGTTCGGGTCGGTGCTCGGCATTCCCTGGATCGGGCTGCCGGGCAACCCGGTCAGCACGATGGTGACCTTCGAGCTGTTCGCCCGGCCCGCCATCCGGGCCATGATGGGTCACGGCCGGCCGTTCCGCCGGGCCACCTCGGTGACAGTGACCGAGTCGTTCCGTCTCGGTCCCCGGCTTCAGCACTTCCTCCGCGCCGTCGTGTCGGAGACCGATCGGGGGCCGGAGGCCCGGTTGACCGGACCGCAGGGGTCCGGGATCCTGACATCGATGATGCTCGCCAACGCGCTCCTCATCGTGCCGGAGGGCCGGCAGACCGCGGCTCCCGGCGACGG
Organism: uncultured Gemmatimonadota bacterium; assembly: GCA_902826755.1. Taxonomy (GTDB): domain Bacteria; phylum Gemmatimonadota; class Gemmatimonadetes; order Gemmatimonadales; family GWC2-71-9; genus SHZU01. The sequence goes on along the minus strand of CADEGB010000008.1, from coordinate 12,572 downwards.
ACTCGACGCGATCCGCCTCGACGACCCGCACCACCTGGTCGAACCACCGTTCTGATCCGGACGACTTCTCATGTCACATCGTTCGCCCATCGCGCCGCGGGGACTGGCGCTCATCGTTCTGACGCTCGCGGCCGCCCCGCTGAGCGCGCAACGGCCCCCGGTCGGGGCGGTGGTCGCCCCGCCCACGGTGGCCGGGCCCGCGATCGAGCGGGCCCGCGCCTTCATCCGCGACACGATGCGGGCCCTGGGGGCTCCGGGTGCCTCGATCACCGTGATGCGAGGAGGCCGGGTCATCTGGAGCGAGGGCTTCGGGCTGGCCGACCTCGAGCAGCAGGTGGCGGTCACTCCCGTGACTCGCTTCCGGGTCGGCAGCGTCTCGAAGGCGCTGACCGCCGTGGCGATCGGGAAGCTGGTCGAAGAGGGGAAGCTCGACCTCGACCAGCCGATCCAGCGCTACGTCCCGTCCTTCCCGGTCAAGCCGTGGCCGATCACCACCCGCCAGTTGGCCGGCCATCTCGCCGGGATCCGTCACTACCGGAGCGGGCAGGAACTGATCGTCTCGCGGCACTACCCGGACGTGGCCAGCGCCCTCGAGATCTTCGCGGCCGATTCACTCGACGCCGAGCCCGGGACCCGGTTCGGCTACTCGTCGTACGGGTGGAACCTCCTCTCGGTCATCGTCGAACGAGCCGGTGGCGCCGACTACCTGACGCTGATGCAGCGACTGGTCTTCGACCCGGCCGAGATGCGGCGCACGGTGGCGGACCAGGTCGACAGTATCGTGCCCCAGCGGGCCCGCTGGTACACCCGGGGCCCTAACGGTGGCGGCATTCTCAACGCGGGGTTCACCGACAACAGCTACAAGTGGGCCGGTGGCGGCTTCCTGGCGACCACCGAGGATCTGGCCGAGTTCGCGGACGCGCTCCTCCGGGGCCGGCTGCTCCAGCCGAAGACGGTCGAAATGCTGTGGACGTCGCAGCGGACCCGCGACGGCAAGGCCACCGGGTACGGGGTCGGCTGGTTCACCAACACCGACGCCGCGGGACGGCGGCGGGTCTTCCATTCCGGTGGCTCGGTCGGAGGGACGGCGTTCCTCCTGATTTACCCCGACCACGATCTGATCGTGGCGGTTCTGGTCAACAGCGATTCGACCTTCGTCGACGCGACGCCGACCATCGCGGCGATGTTCCTGACCGGAGGCCGCTGACCGCGGCGGACTTCAGCGCTCCGCCGCGGCCAACCGCGCCGCGGCCTGCCGGGTCCGATAGTGTCCGGCACCCAGCGCGGCCTCGAGCGACCGGTGAGCCTCACCGAGCAGCCGTTGCCCACCGGCGCGATCGCCGGTCCGGACGAGCGCCATGCCGATCAGGCTGCGCGCATGGGCCACCGCCCAGTGGTCCGGCGGCAGGATGGCTTCTCGCAGTCGCGCCCCTTCGCGCAGGGCCGTCAGACCACTCGCGGCCTCCCCGGTGAGCACCAGACACTCCCCCAACTGCAGATAGGCCGAGCCGAGTGACAGGTCCGAATCCGGGATGACGGCGCCCCGGCGCGCAATGACCCCGCGGGCCAGCGGCATCGCTTCCGGGCACTTGCCCGCGTCGACCAGGACGTTGAGGAGGCCCCGGAGGGCGGTCAGGGTGGTCGGATTGTCGGGGCCGAGAGCGGCTTCGGTGATGGCAAGGGAGCGACGGCCGGCCGATTCCGCGGCCGCGATCCGACCGGCATAGAGCAGGTTGATCGCCAGCGGCTGGAGAAACGCGCCGACGGCCGGATCGCGCGGGTTGCTGGCCTCCATCAGCGTCACCGCCTCGCGATAGAGGGGCTCCGCCTCCTCGAACCGACCCGCTTCGGTCAGGAGTGAGGCATAGTTGGAGATGGCGACCGGGAGGCCACGATCCCCAGGCGCCGCTCCCTGGCGGAGCAGCTCCACCACCTTGTGGTGGAGTTCGATGGCCTCGGCCGTCCGCCCCTGATTGCCGACCACCAGGGCCACCTGACCCCAGCCCTTGGCGATCTCGACGGGATCGCGATCGGGCAGCGACTCGTACATGGCCATCGAGCGACGGAACAGCGACTCCGCGACGGCCAGGTGACCGAATTGGAGCTCGACACCGGCCACGTTGTAGAGGGCGGTGGCGCCCGCCCAAGTGACCCGACCGCTGTCGAGCCGCTCCTGGAACGTTAGGGCCTCGCGCAGCAGCGGACCGGCCCGCTCCGGAATCCCGATGTCGTAGAAGGTGGATCCGATGGTGCTCCGGAGCGCCGTCCGCATCCACAGATCGGCGGCAAACGCGGAATCGATCCGGGGAATCGTGGCGTCGATCGCTTCGAGCACGGTGACCCGGGGACCCAGGCGGGTCGGACTGGCCGCGAGGATGACGTTGCGGAAGAACTCCGTCACCTGTTCCGCCTTGGCGCGCTCCCGTTCGGCTCGGTCCCGCTCGAGCCCGGCGGTCCGGGCCTGCCACAGACTGGCCCCGGCCCCGCCGATCACCGCGACCAGGGCCACGCCGGTCGCCACCACGGCCACCCGGTTGCGGCGGACCAGCTTGCCGAGCCGGTAGGGAAGCGAGTCGGGGGTGGCCCGAATCGGGAGGCCGGCCGCGAAGCGAAGGACGTCCTCGCCGAGTGCCTCGACCGAGGTGTAGCGGCGATCCGGCTCCTTCCGGAGCGCCATCATCACGATGTTGTCGAGTTCGCCGGCCAGCGCGCGTTGAAGCCGCCGGGTGCTCGGATCGGTGCCGGCGCCGCCGGTGGTGGTCACCGCGCGACTGGGGGGCAGTGGCACCGACTCGACCATCCGCCGCCGGATCTCGAGGAGCGGGAGGTCACCGGTCTCGAACGGGAGGCGACCGGTGAGGAGCTGGTAGAGCATTACCCCGAGCGAGTAGATGTCGCTCGCGGTGGTGACCGGAAAGCCCTGGAGCTGCTCGGGACTCGCGTACGCCGTGGTCATCGGGGCGACCCCGGTGACCGTGAGGGGTTCGTCCGGAGCGGCCTCGGGGTCGATCAGCTTGGCGATCCCGAAGTCGAGCAGCTTGACCGTCCCGTCAGCCCCGACCAGGACGTTGCTCGGCTTGAGATCCCGGTGGATCACCAGGTTCTGGTGCGCGTACTGCACGGCGGCGCAGATCTGGCGGAACAGCTTGAGCCGTTCGGCCACCGGCAACTGTCGGTCGGCGCAGTACCGGTCGATCCGCTGCCCCTCGACGTACTCCATGACGAAGTAGGGCTGACCGGCGGCGGTAACCCCGCCGTCGAGGAGTGCCGCGATGTTGCGGTGCTCGAGGCGCGCCAGGATCTGCCGCTCGTACCGGAACCGGCGGAGGATCGCGTCGCTGTCCCGGCCGCGCGCCACCATTTTGAGGGCCACCCGCTTCTGGAACGCGTCGTCGGCCCGGTGGGCCTCGAACACGGTGCCCATGCCACCGCGCCCGATTTCGCGAACGACCAGATACGGACCAATCCGCTCCCCGACCACCGGCTCGGCCGCGGCCTCGAAAAGGTCGACCGGGGGCCGTTCGAACCGTTCGCCGACCTGATCGGCAGCCGCCAGGAGCGACTCGACTTCGGCGCGCAGTTCGGGGTCGTTGAACGTCATTTCCGCCAGGCGGACCCGACGGAGATCCGTTGGCAGTTCGGCGAGTTCGGCGAAGACCGCCTTGACCACCCGCCAGCGATCAGCGCTGAGCGACATCGCGACCAATCCGGACGGAGGGAACGATCAGGCTTCGGGGCGAAGTTCGCGTTGGAGCCAGGCGCGGGCCAACACCCAGTCGCGCTTGACCGTGGCCGGGCTCACCCCAAGAACGTCGGCGGCTTCCTCGATCGAGAGGCCGGCGAAATACCGCAGTTCGACCAGCCGAGCCTGCCGTGGGTCCAGCGCCGCGAGGCGGGCCAGCGCTTCGTCGACCGCCGCCACTTCCTCGTCCGGCGGCGCCCCGGCTCGCTCGGCGGCGGTGTCGAGGGTAACCTGGAACTGCCGCCCACGTTTTTTGGCAATCCGGCGGCGGGCATGGTCGACCAGAATCCGCCGCATGGCCTGGGCGGCAATCCCGAAGAAATGGGACCGACCCTCCCAGCCGACCGACCGCTGATCGACCAGTTTGAGGTAGGCCTCGTGGACCAGGCCGGTGGGAGACAGGGTGTGGTCGACCCGCTCCCGGCGAAGGTAGCTCGCCGCAAGGACCTTGAGCTCCTCGTACACGACCGGAAGGAGGCGCTCCATGGCGACCGGGTCGCCAGAGGCCAAGGCGCCCAGGAGTCTGGTTATTTCCGCCGCGGATGTATGCACTGGCGCGGTGTCGAAGGTCCACGATACTCCCCCCGAGAAGCCTCCGAGTCAACCCACAGGGTTCCCCAACCCTCCGCGCGCAAACCGGGGCGGAATTGGCTCGTGGAACCAGGGCCGGGGGATGTTCGGTCCCGTCTGGGGGGAGGCGAGGCGGGCTCGGTGGGACCCACCGAGCGCCGCCGGAACGGGGTTTGGGGTGGCGGGTCCTACCCTCGGACCCGCCGCATGACCTCGCGCAGGTCGAGGGTACCTGCCAGGTCGCGGACTTGTTGCTCGACCCGGGGGAAGATGGTCCCCGCGTCGTCCTTCAGGCGTGCAAAGAGGGTCTGGAGGTCGGCCCGGGATATGGACCGGCCCTGGGCGTAGTACTGCTGGGCCGCGTGGCCGAGGGCATAGGTCGTGGCAAAGGTCAGGGCGACCCCGGCCGCGGCGCCAGACAAGCCACCCGCTGCCCCACCCAGCGCCCGGCCGAAGACCCCGCGGGCCAAGCCGCCGAGCAGCCTCCTGGCCACGCCCTCCACCACCTGCCCCGCCGCCCCGATCCCGAAGACGCCGGCCAGGTCCTTGACCTGGGCCGCGTCGAGGGAGTGCCCATGCTCCTGGCCGATCCGGTAGACCATCCGGAGCTGGAGCGGGACAATGGCCATCGTGGCCAGGTTCTGGGGGAGCAGTTCGACCGCCGCGGCGAGCATGGCGGTCTGGAGGATCCGGTCATCGGCCGCCGCGGTCGGCGCCGGTTCGGGGGCAACCACCGGGTCGGCGACCGCGGATCCGAGCCCGACCCCGGCCTGATCGACCTCCGCAACGGCGTCCGCCTCGAGGCCCAGACTGCGCCGGAGATCGGTCAGAAACGTCTGCTCCTGCGCCGTGGCGACACCATCCGCGTACACGACCGAGACCGCCAGTTCATAGGCCTTCCGCCGGGCCTCGTCGTCCGAAAGCCGAGCCACCACCGCGCCCAGCGACGACTTGCCGCTGAGCACCTGCCGGGCAATCGTGTCGTAGTCACCGCCACCAATCTCGGCGGCAATGGCCTTGAGCTGGGCCACTTCCTCCGGGGCTCGGAACCCATCGGCAAACGCGGCGATCAGCGCGATCGTCGCGAGCGGTTCCCGATCGTCGTCGCGCATGGGTCAATGCCTCAGTGGACCTGGAACGCCGCCACGGCCGCCGTCTTTTCCCACTCGAACCGAAGCGTTCCGCCCGTGCCCTTGGACTCGATCTTGATCGTGAAGGTCTCGACTGGCGCGGTCAGCGCTTCGACCTTCATGTCGACGCGGGTCAGGTCCTGCTCCTGGTGGTACTCGGTGCCCCACTGGCCGGTCTGCTTGTTGATGATCAGCTTCCAGCCGTCCTTGGCCGGAACCGTGTACAGCGTGTAGGTCCCGGCCGGGATCATCGCCGACCCGATCATCAGCGACTTGGTCGTGACCAGGGTGGTCGCCTCGTTGGCGCCGGTCCGCCAGACCTGACCCCACGGCACCAGGTCGCCCATGATCGTCCGACCCCGCATCGAGGGACGGCCGTAGTTGATCGACACGGTGGCGCCACCGACCGTTGCCTTGACGCTGTCGCGGGGCGACGCCTTCTGCTGAGCCGAGGCCGACCCCGCCACTCCACTCACGACCGCCATCGCCAGGACCATCCCGAACCGGTTCATCGCGCTTCTCCATCGCTGGGGCTTCGTCCGGACGATCAGGGGGATCGCCGGTATTGGGGAGAGAGATACGACGAGCGGGATCGGAAAATCAACCCGCCCGGGAAGGCGAGCGGCTCGACGCGGCGTCGAGCCGGCTCGGGGCAAAGGCTGGCGCCAGCTGGGGCAACGGCGCGCCGATCAGGTAGGCTGCGAGGAGATCCGCCGCGGCAAAGACCATCGCGAGGTTGCCCCCGAGGCCCGTCATCAGGTAGCCACCCCGCCGATCGGCCAAGCCGACCACCGGCCGGAGATCGGGGGCAAGCGCCAAGGGTCGACTGGTGAGCGACAGTTGGCCTGGGGGTCCCCGCCGCGTGGCTAGGTCCGGGACGACCAACGCTAGCCGATCGAGTGCCTCCTGGCCGAGCCGCATCACCTGGTCGGGGCGGACGGCCGGAGAGGCGGCCGTGTCGATCCGGAGATCGCCTCGAAGGGTGGCAAGCAGAGACGGAATGGCGAGCCCGGCCGCGGCCGGCAACTCGGTGGTCGAATTCCGGTCTCGAAGGGGCGGAGTGCCGTCGAGGGCCACCACCATCGGGGACCCGGGCGGGAGGATCCGGCCGCCGCCCGCCAACGACCCGATGACTCGATGACCCTCCAACCAGCTGCCAGGGATCCCGGCCCGCCGGGCCAACTGCGGCGCCCGTTCACCGGCCAGCACGAGGGCGTCGGCACCGAGGAGCGAACCGCCGCCAACCCGGACGGACCAGGCCCGGTTCGACCCCGGTCCGATCTCGGCGATGGTATCCGGCACGATCGTGCCCCCTTCGGCCCGGACGGAGCCGAGAAGCCAGCGACGGAGGGCCCGAGCATCGACCCAACCGGCCCGGCGGACCTGAACCCCGAGGCATACGTTCGGCCCGAGAAACGGGAAGACCGCCCGGAGGGGTCCGTCCGCGAGGAGGTCGAACCCGTCGGGTACGCCGCGAAACCCGGCGTTCGGCGAGGGGAGGTACCACTCGCTGGCGGCGTGTTCCCGGAGTTGCCCGAAGCCGAGGGCCGCTTGACGACCGGCGGCATTCTGGAGCGCGGAGGCGACGTCGGGGCGAGCTGTGACGAACAGCTGCCCGCGGCGGTTGCCCTCGAAGGCCGCGTCGCTTTCCCGGTGGATGGCCTCGAGCCGGTCGATCCCGTCGGCCGCGAAGCGGGAGATGGCTTCGTCGCCGCCAGGCCACCAGGCAGAGTACCAGGCCGAGTCGGTGGCGGACCCGGCGTTGACGGGTTCCCGCTCCTCGATCAACGTCACCACCAGACCGGCGGCCGCGAGCGACCTGGCCGCCGCCGCAGCGGCGAGCCCGGATCCCGCGACGATGACCTGGTCGCCCCGAACCACTGGCTTGTTACCCTCGGATCTCCCGGATTGACTGGTCCTGCCCGGGGTGGTTACACTGTTGCCCCTGAAGGGGAGTAGCTCATCCGCCGAGACAGGCGGACGTGGCAATCGTCAAGACTGTCGGCCCCCGGCCGGCACGGTTGCCACGGGCGGAATGACCCGCTCAAGCGAGACCTTCGTCGATCGCCTGCGTGTGTGGGCGGTAGGACGAAGGTTTCGCTTTTTTCTTGCACAGCCAGGAGAGGAGTGCCAGGAGTTGCACCATGAATAACGTCAAGACGTTCGCACTGATGGCCGGCCTGATGGCGCTGTTTCTCGCGATTGGCCAGCTGATTGGCGGGAGCCAGGGCTTGATCATGGCCTTGGTTGTCGGCTCGGCCATGAACTTCATCATGTACTTCTTCTCGGATAAGATGGTGCTCCGGATGTACGGAGCGCGGGTCGTCTCGGAGCGGGAGGCACCGGAGCTGTACCAGATGGTCGACCGGTTGCGGCAACGGGCCGGCCTGCCGATGCCGGTTGTGGCGGTGACCGACCAGGATCAGCCCAACGCGTTCGCCACGGGGCGGAGCCCCGAGAAGGCCGTGGTGGCGGTGACCACAGGGTTGCTCCGGATGATGCCGCGCGACGAGATCGAGGGGGTCATTGCCCACGAACTCGCCCACATCAAGAATCGAGACATGCTGATCTCGACGGTGGCGGCTGGGATCGCCGGGGCGATCGGGTATCTTCCGTGGTTGCTGGCCTTCGGCGGCCGCGACGACGAAGAGGGGGGACATCCCATCGGCGGGCTCGTAGCGATGGTCCTTGGTCCGATCGCGGCGATGATCATCCAGATGGCGGTGTCGCGGCAACGGGAGTTCGAGGCCGACCGGGTGGGGGCCGAAATTCTCGGCCGGCCGCTGCCGCTGGCCAACGCGCTCCGGCGGCTGGACGCGTTGGCGCACCAGATCCCAATGCACGTCCCCCCGGCGGCCGCCCCGCTGGCGCAGGTCAACCCCTTGGCGGCAATGGGAGGTGGCATGGCATCCTGGTTCTCCACTCACCCGCCCACCGAACAGCGCGTGGCCAAGTTGATGGCCCTCGCGGGTGGACGCTGATTAGTGCCGCATTCGAGCGAATGGCTCATTTTCGGCGGCGTGGCGCTGGCGCTCCTCGCCGCCGACTTGTTCATCATGAATCGAAAGGCCCACGTCCTTTCGATCCGAGAAGCGAGCATCTGGAGCGCGATCGTCGTCAGTACCGCGCTCGCGTTCGGCGGCTTCGTCTACTACCTGAGCGGACCCACGTCCGCGCTCGAGTACTACACCGGCTACCTGGTCGAGCTCTCGCTTTCAGTCGACAACCTCTTCGTCTTCATCCTGATCTTCTCGTACTTCGCCGTTCCGGCGGAGGCGCACTCGAAAGTCCTCAACTGGGGGATCTTCGGCGCCGCGATCATGCGCGGGATCATGGTGGTGGCCGGCTCCCTGGTTCTCAACCGGTTCGAGTGGCTCTTCGTGGTGCTCGGCGTGGTGCTGCTCTTCACCGCCGTCAAGATGTTCCGGGCCGAGGATGAGCGGATCGAGCCCGAGAAGAACCCCCTGGTGCGGCTGGCCCGGCGCTTGATCCCGATGTCGGGCGCGTACGAGGACACCAAGTTCTTCGTCAAAACGCACCGCGGCTGGGTCGCGACGCCGTTGCTGCTGGTGGTGCTGGTAATTGAGTGGACCGACGTCGTCTTCGCGATCGACAGCATCCCGGCCATTTTCGCGATCACCCGGGATCCGTTCATCGTCTACAGCTCGAACATCTTCGCGATTCTCGGCCTCCGGGCCATGTTCTTCGTCCTGGCCGACGCGATGGGGCGATTCGTCTATCTGAAACCCGGCGTGGGCGTCATCCTCGGGTTCGTCGGAATCAAGATGATCCTGAGCCAGTGGGTCCATTTGCCCGTCAGCCTCTCGTTGGGCGTGATACTCACGGTCCTGATCGGCTCGGTGGTGATGTCGCTGTGGCGGTTGCGGAACAATCCCGCCGTCTGAACCGGAGGACCCGATGGTCGATCCGATCGACTTGACCCGAGCGCTCTGCCGGATCCCGTCTCCCACCGGGCAGGAGACCGCGGTCGTCGATTTCATGGCCGCGCGGCTCGGCGAGCTGGGATACCGAATCGCCCGGCTGCCGGTAGCCCCGGGCCGGGATGTCCTGTACGCCACCCTCGAAGCGCCGGTGGTGGTCCTGTCGACCCACCTCGACGTGGTCCCGCCGGACCTCCCCTTCCGGGAAGACGAGGAGTGGCTTCATGGCCGGGGCACCTGCGACGCCAAGGGCATTGCCGCCGCGATGGTGGCCGCCGCCGAACGGCTCCGGGCGGAGGGCGAGCGGCGGATCGGGCTTCTGTTCGTGGTGGGTGAGGAAACCGGCGGTGACGGCGCCCAAGCGGCCAACGCGCTGGAGCCCAAGGGACGGTTCCTGATCAACGGAGAACCGACCGAGAACCGGCTTTCGATCGGTCAAAAGGGTGCCGTGGCCTTCGAACTCTCCGCCGCGGGCAAGGCAGCCCACTCCGCCTACCCGGAAGAGGGACATTCGGCCGTCGAGGACCTGCTCGACGGGATTGCCAGGATCCGGGCCCTGGTGCTCCCGTCCGACCCACTGCTCGGAACCACGACGCTCAATATCGGCCTGATCGGCGGGGGAGTTGCCGCCAACGTGATTCCCCCGGCGGCCACCGCCACCCTGATGTACCGGACGGTTACCGATCAGGCCGAGCTTGAAGCCCGAGTCAGGGCCGCGGCGGGCCCCGGCCTGACCCTCCGCCGTCTGTTTGGGTTCGGCCACGTCCGGTCGCCGGCGCTCGATGGCTGGGACACCACCACCGTCAAGTTCGCCTCGGATCTGGCCCACCTGGGTCCCTGGGGCACCGGCTACCAACTCGGTCCCGGCACCATCACGGTGGCCCACACGGCCGAGGAGCGGATTCGGAAGGCGGATCTCCTCGAAGGCGTCGACCGGTTCGTCCAGTTGGCCCGGCAGCTCCTCGCTAGGGGCGGGTGACGCCGCCGGGGTTTCCAGGGTATCGGAGGTGGCCAGTACGACGAGCCCCAATCCCGATTCCTGCCCGGCGCCCCTGGCGGCCGGTCCCGCAAGTGGAGGATCTCCATGAACACCATCACCCGGCGGCTGCTGACGGCGGCCTCTCTGACCTTGGCGGCGTGCTCCGGAGCGACTGATCCCGATCCGGATGGCCCGCCGCCGCTCTTGGAGCGGTTGCCTCGGGCCTTGTCCGGGGCGGAGCAGGCGGCGATCGCGGCGTCCAACCAGTTCGCTTTCGAACTCCTCGACCGAGCCACCGCGGCCCAGCCGGCGGCCAACGTGTTCCTGTCGCCGCTGTCAGTGACGATGGCGCTCGGGATGGTCATGAATGGTGCCCGGGGCGAGACCCGGGACGCGATGGCGACCACCCTCGGCTTCGGCTCCCTGCCCCAGCCCGATATCAATGAGGGCTACCGGAGCCTGATCGATCTGCTCCGCGGCCTCGACGAGGAGGTCCAGTTCACCATCGCCAATTCGATCTGGACTCGGCAGGGCTACCCGGTGTTGCCGGCGTTCACGGCGGACGCGCGCCAATATTTCGACGCCGAGACCCGATCCCTCGACTTCGGATCGGCCGGGGCGGTCGACGCCATCAACGACTGGGTCAAGACCAAGACCAACGGCAAGATCCCGACGATCCTCGAGTCCATCCGCCAGGACGAGGTGCTCTTCGCGATCAACGCGATCTACTTCAAGGGGCGGTGGCGGACCCAGTTCAAGCCGGCCGAGACCACGGCCGGGACCTTCACCCGCGCGGCGGGCGGGACCCAGTCGGTGCCGTTCATGCACCGGGTCGAGGATGCCCCCTACTACCGGGGCGCGGATTTCGAGATGGTCGATCTCTGGTATGGCGCCGGCGCCCACACCCTGACGGTGGTGCTCCCCGGCACGGGAACCACGGCCGCAGCGCTGGCCGCGCGGCTTTCCGCCGGGGAGTTCGCCACCGCCGCGGCCGGCCTCCATTCGACCAAAGTCGATCTTGCCTTCCCGAAGCTCAAGCTCGAGTACAAGCGGTCACTCGGCCAGGACCTTGCGGCGTTGGGGATGGGCATCGCGTTCACCGATCGGGCCAACTTCCGGGGCATCGCCGACGACGACCTCCTGATTACCCGGGTCGATCACAAGACCTTCGTGGAGATCAACGAAGAAGGGACCGAGGCGGCCGCGGTGACGAACGTTGGGGTTGGCGTGACCAGCCTGCCCCAGACGGTGACGGTCCGAGTGGACCGGCCGTTCCTGGTGGCGATTCGGGAACGGCTGTCGGGCACCATTCTCTTTCTCGGTTTGATCGTCGAGATTCCGGCCAGCTGAGGAGGGTTCCCGTGCGCGTCTGGCTCGCCGTCTCCGTGTTGGCCGTCCTGGCCGGCTGTTCCACCGGCCCCGATCGGGACGAGGCGTTCCTCGCGGCCAAAGCCCGCTGGGCGTCGAAGAACATCGCAAGCTACGAAATCGTGGTTCGTCGAACCTGCTTCTGCGCCACCGTGGAATCCGTCAAGGTCACCGTGGTGAACGGACAGGTCACCTCCCGGGTGTTCATCGCGACCGGCGACGCCGTTCCCGCCAACCTGGTGGAGTACTATCCGGGGGTCCCGGGCCTGTTCGACATCGTCGAAGATGGATACGACCGGGCGGCGTCGATCAACGTGACCTTCGACCCCGAGTATGGATTTCCCAGTTTGACCGTCATCGATTACATCGGCAACGCGATCGACGACGAAGTGGCCATCAGCGCCACCGGTTTCGCCGCCCAATAGCCTCCCGAAGCGCACGAGGCGCCCCGAAGGACGCCCCGCGTCGCGCCTGCCCCTACTCGGAGGACTTCCGGGCGGGGCGCGATGTTCCGCCAGATCAGTTGGGGGCGTGGGTTCCGAGTCCCGCGTAGGACCGCCGAGCCCCGAACGCCTGACTCTCGAGGGGATAGGGTCGGGTGTTGTTGACCGGAGCAACCATCTGCCGGATCGATCCAGAAAAGGCGGCGGTCCGGGCGTTGCGACCGAACGGGTCGGTGTACCACACCGTGGGCCCGTCCCGATTGGTGATCGTGGTCTGGTTGAAGTAGGTCTCCCGTTGGACCCCGTTGAATCCGGAGCGCGGGTCATCGAACGTCATCGCCACCACCTGCCCGAAGTTGGTGCTCCACTCGCAGGTCCCGCCCCGAGCGCGATCGCCGT
>CADEGB010000007.1:6655-40888 GCA_902826755.1 uncultured Gemmatimonadota bacterium | reverse complement strand
CCTCGGCCAAGTCGCGCACCGAGAAGCTGCCATCGGAATAACTGGTGTGACAGTGGATCAACCCGCGGAGATCGGCCCGGGTAACCAGCGTCGGAAGCCCGGTGGCCGCGGCCGCGACCTCGCCGGTGCCCTCGCGGAGTTCGGGCGGAACCCGCTCGAGCCCGAGCGCCTGGTACACGGTGGCTTCGTCCGGGGTCGGGACGAACTCGCTCCCGCGCCAGAGGGCCGCTCCTCGAAGGGTGTAGCCCCGCTCCGCCGCCCGAGCCACCAGTTCCGTCAGATGGCGCTCTCCACCGGTGGCCTGGATCAACACCGCGCCGAGGTTGGCGCTCGGCGTCACTACCACCTGGCAACTCTCCCCACCCGCAAAACGCACCGTGGCGCGCCGCTCGTCGTGCCCGCCGAATTCGTCCACCCCGGGGAGCGTGGCGATCGCCTTGAGCACCTCTTCAGGCGGCGTCTCGGCAACCAGGACGACGACGATTTCGCCGACCAGCTCGAGACCCCGCCGGACTTCGCCGGCCACCACGGCCTTGGTGACCCCCGGCACCCGCTCGAGTGCCGCCCGCAGCGCGGTGGCCTCGTCGCTGGCATGGTGAAGAAGTCGGAAGGAACTGGCCTGGCGCAGCCGGGCAATGCCCTTGAGCACGTTCTCCGCGGTCTTCGACCCGAAGCCCGGCAGCGACGCCAGCCGACCATCGCGGGCGGCGGCCTCGAGTTCGGGAATCGACTCGAGATGGAGCCGCTCATGGATCAACCGGACCTTGGTGACCCCGAGTCCGGAAATCCGCAGCATCTCCACCAGACCCGGCGGCACGTCCTCACGAAGTTCGTCCAGCGTCGTCGACCGGCCCGACTGGACCAGATCGCGAACCACCGCCTGGATCCCCGCGCCGATCCCGTGAGCCTGTTCGAGCGTTCCGTCAGTCAGCCATTGGGCCGGCTCGCCCGCCAGACCGGTGACCGTCCGCGCTCCCATCCGGAAGGCGCGCACCTTGAACGGGTTTTCGCCCTTGAGTTCGAGATACGAGGCGATCTGATCGAGCACGCGGCTCACCGCGCTCTTGTCGATCGTCATGTCAGGCTCACTCGTTGGACACCCGGACCCGCGCCCGTCTCGGGCAGCAACCGGTGACAACGATACCCGAGTTCGAGCAACTCCTCGACCCCCTGGACCTGGTGAAGGCCGGCCTCGGCGCCCCCCGGCATCCGCGGCGAGTACAGCGGGGTTCGGTCCTCCCGAAGAAGCTTGCCGGCCCGCTCGCCGCCAGCCGTCACGACCGTGAAGCCGTCACGACCCTGGTGGAGTCCGAAAACCGCCACCAGGTCGAGGCGACCAGCCCCCGGCACCGCAAACCAGCCGTGGAGCGGCTCCAGCCCGGAACCTTCGGCCACCTCGCCCCAGACCCGCTGACCGGGCAACTCGAGATAGTAGCTCGGGCCGACCACCGGGCGAGGCTCGGCCACCGGACCGCGGATCAACTGATCGAGTGTCGAGCGATCCACGTCGATCGCGTGTTCGCCGTCGACCCAGAACAGGTACGCCGCATGGGTCAGGGCCACCAGCTCCTCCACCCCTTCGCCGAGCCCTTCCTCGGGGCCGAGGTCTCGAAGCAGCTCGACGACCTCTTTGACCAGGACGAACGCGTCCCGATCGCGCGGATCCCGACCCGCCGTCCGGAGCCCCTCCCGAAGGACGGGAAAGCGCTCGGAGGCCAGCGGCCCGAACGCGAGCGAGTACGGCGTCAACCGCGGGATCACGGCGGTTCACTCCGAGGCAGGAACGGATCGAGGGCCGCCACGAACGACTCCGGCGCCTCGACATAGGGCACGTGACCGCACCCGGGGATCCGATGCAGCGGCGCCTTGAGCAGCCCGGCCAGCGTTTCCGCGGTTTCGATCGGGATCGGATCGTCCTCCCCGTGGACGACCACCGCCGGCACCGACAGCCCGGCAATGTCCTTTCGGAAGTCGAAATCGCCGAGACTGTCCCAGACGGCCTGCTGGGTCCGGCCGGTGATTCGGAACGGGGTCAGGTTCCGCGCCAGCGAGGGGTCGTGGAAATACCCCGCCACCGAGAACTCGAACATCCGCTGCCGATACGACGCGGGGTCGAGTTCTCGGAGCCCCCCCGCCTGGACCCGCTGGCGCTCGGCGACGAGGCCCGGCGCGGCGTTCCGGGCTGCGAGCCGCCGTTCATACTCATCCCGCGCGCCGCGCCACACTGGAGCCGGCGATACCAGCGCCAACGACCCCACCCGATCGGGATGGGTGATCGCGTAGAGCACCGCCAGCAATCCACCCCAGGAATAGCCGGCCAAAGAAAGGCGCTCGAAGCCCCAAAGCGCCCGCAGCCCGTCGAGGTCGGCGACCTGCTCGGGCCACCCGACCGGGACCTCCCGGTCGACCGCCGAGCGACCGCCGCCGCGCTGGTCGTAGTAGATCAGCGTCCGACCCACCGCCAGTCGGTCGAAGCCGGGGAGGAGATAGTCATGATGCGCGCCGGGTCCGCCATGGAGCACCACGGTCGGCGGACCCGAGCCGACCCGTCGCTCGAAGAGGGAAACCCCGCGAACCTCCCGGGTCGTCGTCGTTTCAACCATGACGGGACAGCAGCTCCCGAACCGTGTTCGCGTGAATGGTCACCAGATCCTCGAGCCGGTCGGCGTATCCGCCGCCCAGGACCACCGCGACGGGAACCCCTCGCTCGAGACACGCGT
Source organism: uncultured Gemmatimonadota bacterium (assembly GCA_902826755.1). GTDB lineage: Bacteria > Gemmatimonadota > Gemmatimonadetes > Gemmatimonadales > GWC2-71-9 > SHZU01. The sequence goes on along the minus strand of CADEGB010000007.1, from coordinate 38,168 downwards.
CGAACACCCTCGCGTCGCGCGCGGCAAGCCCCTCGATGGTCAGACCGAGGCGGCCGAGACGGTCGCCATGATAGGGATCGGCGCCCGCAATGTACACCGCCAGATCAGCCGCGGCCTCTTCCAGCACCGGCTCGAGATGCCGGTCGAGATGACCGAGATACTCGGCGTCGTCGCAGCCGTCGGCGAGTTCCACATCGAGTCGGCTCCGCTCCTTCCGGAACGGATAGTTCCGAGCGCCGTGCACCGAAAACGTGAAGACATCGGGATCGCCCGAGAAGATCCGGGCCGTGCCGTTCCCCTGGTGGACATCGCGGTCGATCACCACCGCCCGCCGAATCCGCCCCGCCCGTTCGAGCGTCCGGACGGCCACGGCCACGTCGTTGAAGACGCAGTAACCCTCGCCGTGGTCCGGAAAGGCATGATGGGTTCCTCCGGCAAGGTTAATCCCGGCTCCACCGTCGAGCGCGTCCCGACAGGCTTCGAGGGTACCCTGTACGGTCCGGTACGAGCGTTCCGGAAGAAGGGGGCTCCAGGGAAAGCCGAGCCGCCGCAGTTCGGCGTCGGTCAGGGTGCCGTCCGTGACCGCGTCGATGTAACGGGTTCCGTGTACCAAGGCCAACTGATCCCGGCCGATCCGCTCCGGTTCCAGAATCGCCGAAGGAGGCAGCACCCCGGCCGCGACGATCCCATCGCGCACCATCCGGTACTTCCCCATGGGGAACCGGTGGCCGTCCGGGAGCGGCACCGACCAGCGGGCGGTGGACCAGGCTCGCAGGCTAAATCAGGACGGCCAGCGCGTCGGCGACTTTCTTCGTCTCCGCGTGCTCGGCGGGGGTGAACGGATCGGGCACGTCGCTGTCGACGTCGATCTGTCCGAGGATGGTGGAGCCTCGCCGGATCAGCACCACCAGTTCCGAGCGGGTCTCGAGGTTGCAGGCCAGGTAGTTCCCGACGGCGCGGACGTCGCCCACGACCTGGTCTTCCCCGGTGGCGACGGCCGTCCCACAAACCCCCTTGCCCACCGGGATGCTGGTGTGGTCGGTAACCCGGCCCGAAAACGCCTCGAGCTCGAGCTGGTCGGCGTGGAGCATGTAGAGATAGACCGAGGTGTAGGGCGGACCCGCCGCGCGGATCCGATCGGCGGCGAGTTGGAGCAGCGCCTGCCGGCCGGCGTCCCTGGCAAACGCGCCGCGAAGCGCGGCGACGATCCGGTCTCCGTCCAGGATCGCCACCGTCAGCCCCCTCGGCGGCCGAGGATCACTGAAACCGAATCGGTCGCGGCGCCGCGGCGGAACCTGACCATCACCGTGTCGCCCGGTTTGTGGGCTCGGAGCGCGTCGGACATGGCCTGGAGGTCGGCGATGTCGAACGAGCCGATCCGGATGATGACGTCGCCCTCCACCAGACCGGCCGTGGCGGCCGCGCTGCCGGGCGAAGCCCCGGAAATCCGGACCCCGGGGCCACCGCTCGCCATGTCCGGGATGGTCCCGAGCGACGCCCGGCCTCCGCCGGCGGGCTGCCCCGCCGCCACCGGCGCTGGCGCCGGCGGTGCCTTGAAGACGAATGACAGCGGCGTCCGCCGATCGGCGAGCGCCCGAACGGCGGCCGCGCCGAACTCGGCCACCTTGATGATTCCGGGGACGTTGATCTTCTCCCAATCGTCGCCCGGGCGATGGTAGTCCTCGTGCAGATCCGTGAAGAGATGCAGCACCGGCTTTCGGGCCAGGTAGAACGACTGCTGGTCACTCCGGCCGAACCCGTCACCCGAATAGTGGAGATCGAACCGAGCCGACTGATTGAGGGAATCGAGCAGGGCCGGAAACTCCATGGCGGTTTCCGATCCGAAGACCAGGAGCCGGTCGTTCCGCAGCCGGCCCACCATGTCGAGGTTGATCATCGCCACGGTCCGGTCGAGCGGCACCGCCGGATTGCGGACATACGCCGCGGATCCGAGCAAGCCGAGTTCCTCGCCCGAGAACGCGATCACCACCACCGAGCGGCGGGGCGGCGAAGCCACCAGCCGCCGGGCGATCTCGAGGAGTGCCACGGTGCCGGACGCATTGTCGTCGGCGCCGTTGAAAACCTGCCCCGGCTCGCCCAGCGCGCTCGACCGGGCTTGGCCGTGCCCCAGGTGGTCATAGTGTGCCCCGACCACCACGAACTCGTCCCGGACCGCGGGATCCCGCCCGGGAATCGTCGCCACGACGTTGACCCCACGGGTTGGCCGGCTGGCATCGGGAATGTCCTTGACGCCCGGGACGTCCGGGGCAATCGAGAACTCCTGGAGCCAGCCCGGCAAACCCGGCTTGGCCCCGATCTCCGCCAGCCGGCGGCTCAGGTACCTGGCCGCGGCGGCCTCCGCCGCCGTTCCGGTAAACCGTCCGCCCATGCTGTCGGCCGCGAGGACCGAGAGATCGGCGCGGACCATCGCCTCGACCCGCGCGCCCCGGGGTGCCGACTGGGCCGCGAGCGTGGCCACCGCCACGAACCCCACGCCCACCATTGCCACGACCCTGCCTGACCGCATCCGTCCATCTCCCTCAGGGAATGAAGTCCACTCCGGTCGACACCCGCCGGGCAAACCCCGCCAGCAGCGCCGCGGCCCGGTCGAGATCGTCGAGCACCACCATCTCGTTGGGACTGTGCATGTAGCGATTGGGCACCGACACGAGCCCGGTCGCGACGCCCTTGAACGACGTGAAGATCGCGTCGGCGTCGGTGGCGGTGTACTTCGGCGCGGCGTGCCACGCGTACGGGATCTTCTCGGTCTCCGCCACCTCGGCCAGCAGGTCCATCACTTTCGGATTGAGCGACGAGCCCCGCGAAAGGACCGGGCCCCCACCCAGGGCAATCGACCCGTGCCGCTTCTTTTCGACTCCCGGCGTGTCGGTGGCGTGGGTCACATCGACCACGATCGCCACCGTCGGGGCCAGCCCAGTGGCCGACGTCCTGGCCCCACCCCCGGTATAGGCGATCTCCTCTTGCGCCGTCGCCACCGCGGTGACGGTGGCGGTCGGACGGTCGCGCGCCAGCAGGCGGAGCGCCTCGAGCACCACGAAGGCGCCGATCCGGTTGTCGATGCTCCGACTCACCACCCGCCCGTTCGGAAACTCGAGGATCCCGCTGTCGAGCACGCCCGCATCTCCGACCCGAATCCGCTCCGCCGCTTCGGCCTGGTTCCGGGCTCCGATGTCGATCCAGAGATCCTTGACCTTGCTCGGCTTATCCCGGTCCTCTTTTTCCATCAGGTGGATCGCCTTCTTGCCGATCACGCCCATGACCGGCCCGGTCCGGCCAAGAAGGATGACCCGCTGCCCGACGAAGACCTGATCGTCCCAGCCGCCGATGGTATCGAACCAGAGGAAGCCATCGTCGTCGATGTGGACGACCATCAGGCCGATTTCGTCGATGTGGCCCGCGAACATCACCGAAGGCGCGCCGGCCTGGCCGGAGAGCGTGGCGAACGAGTTGCCGCTCACGTCGGCCGACACGGCGTCCGCGAACCGGGCGGCCTCGTCGCGCCACAATCGGGCTGGCGCGGCCTCGAACCCGGAGGGACCGGGCGCACCGAGGAGACTCCGGAAGAACTGATGGGAGGCGTTGTCCATCGACCAGAACTACACGGACCACCGGCGTTTCGCAACGCCCCTTTTGGGGCGGGCGCGGGCCCCGCCCCACTGGCCGGCCGCCGCCGTCAGGGGCGCCGCTCGAGCCGCCACCGGCCTCGGACCGAATCCGCCACGACCCGCCATCCGCGCTCGAGGCCGAGGCGCCAGCCAGGACCCGCCGGTTTGGCTGGATCGAAGTCAGGTCCGACGGGAACGGTGGCGCTCCGGAAGTCCGCGGCCACCCTGCCATCGCCGTTGTCAACCTCGAGCACACCCCACTCGTCACTCAACCGAAGACCGCCATAGACGGTACCGAGCGAATCGAGCGACACGACCTCATTGGGATTGAAGGCGAAATCGGCCTTGGCAAGCGGCAACGTCAGGATCGGACCCGTCACCACCCGCGCCACCAACTCGCGCCGCCGGGCCTCTCGCCGGGTGGCGCGCTCGGCTTCGGCCACCCGCACCCCCGCGCCGTCGTAGCGCTCCTCCGCGACCGCGAGCTCGGCCCCGGTTCGATACCGGACCCCCGTGGCCCGAGCGGCCAAGCGGGCCAGACTCGCCCCGGATCGGAGTTCGAGGCGCCAGCCCGGCCGCAATGCGTCGAGCAGCAGCCCGTAGGCGGGACCGGTGGAGTACGCGAACGACCGAGCCACGGTGGGTCGGTCCTCCAAGGCCCGAAGCGCCCGGGCTGCCACGGCCCGCTGTTCCGGTTCCGAGCGGCCCGAGGCCGCCAGGCCAGTGTACTCCGCCAACCCCTCGTTCCGCTCCAGTTGGGTCTCCGCCGTGTCCGACGCGGGCAGGCCCCCGACCCGAGCCTGCCGGAACGACACGGCGTCGACCAGCGCCTCGACCCGATCGACGCCGCTCGCCTCGAGCGCCCGGGCCAGCGCCCGCCCCCCGAGCCCCCGCCAGCCCCCACCGGCTTCCCGATCGAGATGGCCGTTGTTCGGGCTGTGCATCGGGAAACCCAGGGAGTCCTGGATTCGATGCCAGAGTTCGTGGGCAAGCAGCTGCCGTCGCGCGGCCGAGTCGGCGGGCAGGGGCCAGATCACCATCGTCCAGCGCTTGCCCGCGTAGGTCACCGCGGTATTGGCAGGATTCATCTCGTTCGGCAAGCGCCCGCGCGCCATGCCGCCGCCGAGGGGCTGGAGCTTCCCCGATGGGTCAGCCTCGCTGGCCCAGGTGGTGCCCGTCTGCAGGTCCACGAGCAGCAGCGGCCCGCCCAGCGACCGACCCCAGAGCCGGCCCCCTTCCGCCTGGGCGAGATCCACGGCCATGGCAAATACTCGACTCGCCGCCACCGAATCGAGCGCGGCCGCCTGGGCCGATCCTATCGCCGGCACCAGGGCCGGAAGCCACCAGAGAAGTCTCATCGGTCCCATGGATGCCCGCCCGATTCAATCCGTCGCCCCTCTGCCGTTCCCGGGCGCGGTCCCCCATCATTCCTTCATGTATCGACGCCTCGACCCCGACCGGATCACCGACACCGCCCGCATGCTGACCCGCCGGATTGCGGAGCGATTCCCCGAATCCGGGCTCCGGCGGGTGGCCGACGAGTTGGTGACCGTCTGCGAACGGACGGCGGCCAGCCTTCCCTGGTTTCGGCAACCGCACTGGCCGCTCAGGCTGGCCATGGGAGCGGCGATCACCCTTCTGCTCGCGGTGGTGGTGGCCACCCTGTCGATCGTCGCCCGACTGCCGGCCGGCGCCACCGCCACCGACGTGATTCAGGCCATCGACGCGGGGGTCAACGAGCTCGTGTTTCTCGGCGTCGCCATCTTCTTCCTGTCCACGTTGGAAGGCCGCCGGAAGCGAACCCGAGCGCTCAAGGCCCTTCATGAACTGCGGTCGATGGCCCACATCATCGACATGCACCAGCTCACCAAGGACCCGGAACGGGTCGGGCCGTCCGGCCGCGAGGGCGACACCCCCTCATCCCCGACGCGGAACCTGACGCCGTTCCTGCTGTCGCGGTACCTCGACTATTGCAGCGAAATGCTGGCCATCTTGAGCAAGGTCGCGGCCCTGTACGTCCAGGAGTTCGACGACGCGGTGACGCTCGCCGCCGTCAACGAGATCGAGAACCTGACCGCCGGCCTGTCCCGGAAGATCTGGCAGAAGATCATGATCCTCGACGACACCCCACCCCCGTCGCCGGCCGTGGCGACCGCCGAGTAGATTGCCCCAGATGATCCGGATCACCTCGCTCCACATCTACCCACTCAAGGGCGGCCGCGGCATCGCGGTCGACCAATTTGACCTCGACCGATTCGGCCCCCGGGACGACCGGCGATGGATGGTCGTCGACCCCGACGGAGCCCTGGTCACTCAGCGGGAGTTCGGCCGGCTCTGCCAGGTCGGCGCCGTTCCCGAGACGGCATCACTAAGGCTGACGGCGCCCGGTCAGTCGCCCCTGACGGTCCCACGACCCCGGACCGGAGCGACCACTCGGGTGGTCCGAGTCTGGGACGACCACGTCGGCGCCGTCGATCTCGGCGACGAGGCTGCCCAGTGGCTCACCGGATTTCTCGGTGCCCCGACCCGGCTGGTCTACTGCCCCGACGACGCCGAGCGGACGACCGACCCGGACTACGACGCCGTCGGGTCTCCGGTGAGCTTTGCCGACGGCTATCCCGTGCTGGTGGTCTCGGAAGCCTCGCTAGCCGATCTCAACACCCGGCTGGCGGCTCCGTTGCCGATGAACCGATTTCGCCCGAACATCGTGGTCACGGGAGTCGAGCCGTTCGGGGAAGACGGCTGGCGGCGATTCGAGGTGGCCGGGATTCCCTTCGACGGCGTCAAGTTGTGCGCCCGTTGCCCGGTGCCCACCACCGACCAGGACACCGGCGAGCGGGCCCCGGAGCCCCTTCGCACGATGGCCACGTTCCGGAAGCGGAACGGCGGGGTGATGTTCGGGATGAACGCGGTCCACCGGGCCCTCGGCCCGATCCGGGTGGGCGATCAGGTGACCGTGGTTCGGGCGATGATTCCGGAAACCGCCTAACGGCGTTCCGTGTCGCGCGGAGTCCGGGTCTGGGCGGTGGTGGGGCCGGTGGGGCCGGTCCGTTCCACCAGCAGCCGCTCCTGGAACTCGACCCGTTCGTGCAGTTCGTTGACCTCGGTGCGGAGGGCGTAGATCTCGTCGAGCAGTTCCTGCGGCACTCCCGGACCCAGTTCCCCCATTTCCGGATCCCAGCGGGTGATCAGCTTCCCTTCCGCGTCCCGGAACCCACCCGAGGCGATCATGATGTTGTCCACGAGGTACCAGATGCCCATCCCCCCGAAGGTGCAGAGCATCAGGATGCCGGTGCCGATTTTCCCGGCGTAGAACCGATGAGCACCGAACACCCCCAGCACCAGGCCGAGCACCAGCGCCACCGCGCGACTCTTGTCCGACGACTTGGCCATGAGACGTGTCCCGATCGGGTGAACTCGACACCGAAGGTACTGCCGCTACATTCATCCCGCACGCGTCACCCGCTTACGGAGGCCCCATGATCGGTGTTTCGATTCTGCTCACCGCCCTGCTCGTACCCATCCGGACCGGGTCGATCCAAACTGGCGAAGACGTCATCCGCGCCATGCACGCCCGCTACGAGGGGAAATGGTACCGGACGCTCACGTTCGTCCAGCGGGCCATCTTCCCGGGCCGCCCGGAGGAGGAGTGGTGGGAGGCGGCGCTGATTCCCGGCCGGCTCCGGATCGACATCGCGCCGGTCGACAGCGGGCGGACGTTCGTCTATCGGGGCGACTCCACCTTCAGCTTCAACCGGGGCGAGCTGGTTCGCGCCGCCGCTGACCACAACATCCTGGCCATCCTTGGCTTCGACGTCTATGCCCAGGCCCCCGAACGGACCATTGCGCTGGTCCAGGGCGAGGGATTCGACCTGACCGCCCCGGTCCAAGAGGAGACCTGGCAGGGCAAGGCCGCCTACGTCCTCGGCACCGGCGCCCATCGGATCTGGATCGAGAAGGACCGACTGCTCTTCCTCAAGGTGGTCGAGCCGGGCCCCAATGGGACGTCCACCGAGATCAGCTTCAACAAGTACGAGAAACTCGGCGGGGGCTGGATCGGCACCGAAGTGCTCTTTCTCCGTGACGGGAAGGAGTACTTCCGGGAGATCTACCGCGACTGGAAGATCAACCCGGCCGTCACCGACGAGCTGTTCCAGGTTCCGCCGTGGCGGCGCGCGGCCTGGATCCCGCGGCCGTGACGGCGCGGGGCACTCCCACGCTGCTTGGGGCGCCGTACGATCTCGCGTCGTCCCACCTTCGGGGTCCTGCGCTGGCGCCGGCGGCCATCCGGGCCGCCCTCGCCAATCCGTCGAGCAACACCTGGACCGAGGATCTCCTCGACATCACCGCGCCCGGGGTCCTGGCGGATGCGGGTGACGTGTCGCTCCCCGATCCGACCGACGGCCCCGCCGTCCGGGCCGCCATCGAGGCCGGGGTGGCGGCCGTCATCGAGCGGGGCGGCCGACCGCTGACGCTAGGCGGCGATCATTCGATCAGTTACCCCGCCATCCGGGCCGTCGCCGAGCGGCACCCCGGGCTCACCGTCGTCCATTTCGACGCCCACAGCGATCTCTACGACGAATTCGAGGGCGATCGGTACTCTCATGCCTGTCCGTTTTCGCGGGTCATGGAGGAAGGGCGGGTGGCCCGGCTGATCCAGGTCGGGATTCGGACCATCTCGGCCCATCAGCGGGCCCAGATCGACCGGTTCGGCGTCGAGGTCCACGAAATGCGCCACTGGTCGGGCCCCTTTGCCATCGCCGCCGCCGGTCCGGTCTATTTGTCGCTCGACCTCGACGTCCTCGACCCCGGGTTCATCACCGGCATCTCCCATCCCGAGCCGGGGGGCCTGTCGGTCCGCGACGTCGTGACGATGCTCCAACGACTCGAGGCCACCCTGGTCGGGGCGGATGTCGTCGAGCTCAACCCGCGGGAGGATTCCTCGCCGCGGAGCGGACTGGTCGCCGCCAAGATGGTCAAGGAACTGGTCGCGGCGTTTCATCGGCGCTGACCGCCCCGGGCGGGCGGTGGCCCAGGCGGAGGATCCATGCACCCGAAGCTGCTGGTGACGATCGCGATCTGGGCGCTGGCGGCGGCCACCGAGCCCGCCGCCGCCCAGGCCGATCTGGCTGGGCAGGTACGCCGTTACCGCGAGGGCCACGAAGTCCCGATCGTTCGGGAACTCGTCGACTTCCTGGCCCTGCCCAACCTCGCCACGAACCTCGCCGACATTCGCGCCAACGCCCGCCATCTGGTCGGCATGATGGAGCGACGCGGAGTCGCCGCCCGGATCCTCGAGGCCGACGGAGCACCCCCCGCCGTCTATGGCGAACTCCTGACGCCCGGGGCCACCCGCACCATCGTCTTTTACGCCCATTTCGACGGTCAACCGGTCGATTCGTCGAAATGGCGAGCGGATCCGTGGCGCCCCGTGCTCCGGTCGGGACCGCTTGGCCCCGACGTCCGCGACCTGCCTCTCACCGGCGTGGCGGGCCGGTTCGACCCCGAGAGCCGGATTTTTGCCCGCTCGGCCAGCGACGACAAATCGCCAATCGTCGCGATGCTGGTTGCGATCGACGCATTGCGGGCGGCCCGGGTGCCGCTTTCGGTCAACCTCAAATTCTTCCTGGAAGGCGAGGAAGAGGCCGGTTCCGCCAACCTCCGGACGATCCTGACTCGCCATCGGGACCTCCTGGCCGCCGATTTCTGGATCTTCGGCGACGGGCCGGTCCACCAGACTCGGGCGGCCCAGGCAGTGTTCGGGGTCCGCGGGGTCGTTGGCGCCAACCTGACCGTGTACGGGCCGATTCGCCCGCTGCACAGCGGCCACTACGGCAACTGGGCACCCAACCCGAACGTGATGATGGTCCATCTCCTGGCGTCGATGCGCGACGCGGAGGGACGGATCACGATTCCTGGGTTCTACGATGATGTCGCGACATTGACCCCAGCCGAACGGGAGGCGCTTCGGGGCATCCCGGCGGTCGACCGCCAGCTGATTGGCGAGCTGCGGCTCGGGCGGACGGAAAACGCTCCGGCGTCGCTAGCCGAGCAGCTGGCTCTGCCGGCCCTGAATTTGAGTGGGTTGGCGGGCGGCCGCGCCGGCGCCGGAGGCGCCAACCTGATCGGGGCCGAATCGAGCGCCTACCTCGACCTTCGGCTGGTTCCGAACCAGACGATCGACCGGGTGATGGCGCTGATCGAGGGCCATATCCGCCGCCAGGGCTTCCATGTCGTGGCAACCCCGCCTGATTCGGCCACCCGGGTAGCGCACCCGAAGATCGCGCTGCTGACCTGGAGCGGTGGGTACCCGGCGGCCCGGACGGGACTGGACAGCCCGGGAGCCCGAGCCATGCTGGCCGCCACCGATTGGCTCCTGGGCCGGCCAATCATCCGGGTCCCGACCTTGGGCGGGAGTCTTCCGCTGGCGGATTTCGTGGCCGTCCTCGGCGCCCAGTTCGCGATCCTGCCGATCGTCAACCACGACAACAACCAGCACGGCGAGAACGAGAACCTCCGGCTCCAGAACCTCTGGGACGGGATCGAGCTATACGCTGGCGTCCTGGCCCGGATGGGGCGGGAGTGGCACTCGGTCCCCTGACCCGATCAGGGGGGCGGCGACCAGTCGGGCCAGGGATTCGTCGTCCCGGGGTCTCGCGCCGGCCGGTGACATGATCGGGCCGGTCACCAGGGAGGCCACCAAGGAGTCGATCGTGAAGCGGGCGACCATGGCCGGATCGGCAATGGAGACCAGGTGGCCGGTCCGCATCCGGGCCGACAGGTAGCCGGTCAGGCGACGTTGGAGATCAGCCCAGACAACCCGCTCCAGGGAGGTGGACAGTTGGGGCCAGTCGATCCGGTTTCGCTCGGCGAGCAGGACGACGGAGTGATACCGCCGGAGCCACCGGCAAAGCTCTAGTAGTACGCCGTAATACTCCGTAGCAGATCCCTCGTGTTCCCGTCGCTGCGATGCCACCCAGAGCTGAGGGAAATGAGCCACCTCGTGGATGCAGTCCTCGATCAGCCGGCCGAAGGATGCGGGCGGTGTCTTCCGGTACGGCAAGGTGGGATTGGCCACGACCGGACTCTCGAGGGCGCGGAGCAGGGCCAGCTCGAAGAGGGCCTCCTTGTCCTCGGCGTACAGGTAAACGGTGCCAGGGCCGACCCTGGCTCGATCGGCGACCTGGTGGATTTTGGCCCTGGCAAAGCCGAGCGTGGTGAAGGCCCAGGTGGCCGCCTCGACGATAATGTCGATCCTGATCGGGTCCCGAACTCTTCCCATGCAAGATATAATAACTGAACCATTCATTCATGTACATCGGGAAGTCATTTGACACGAGTCGACTAGGAATGACGTGGATGCTTTTCGGTCGCCCAAATGCATGGAATGCCCGACTCCGAGGAGAGGGAATCGGCCACCCGTGTAACCGAGAGCCAGCCAGCGCGGCGCAACCCTTTGCCGAATACGCGGGTCAGAAGGCGTGGACCTGGGACTGAAGACTCCGGAGTAATGTGACGGCTACCGACCTGGTCGGACGCGTCCTGGCTGGCGATCCCGCCGCTGAACGCGAACTCTACGATCGACACGTCGACCGGGTCTACCGGCTCAGCTTCCGCCTGACTGGCGACGGCGAGCTGGCCACCGACTGCACCCAGGAGACCTTCATTCGGGTCTTCGGTCGGCTGGAGACATTCCGGGGGGAGGCGGCGTTGTCGACCTGGATCACCAGCATCGCGTATTCGGTGATCTACAACGCCCTCCGAAAGGTCAAGCGGTCGCGCGAGACCGAGGTCGACCTCGAGGTCGTCGACCAGACCGCCATCCGGGCCCCGGCCAGCCGAGCGGAGCCGGACCTCAAGGCCTCGCTGGCCCGGGAGATCGACAGCCTCCCGGATGGGTACCGGACGGTGTTCGTGATGCATGACGTCGAGGGCTATACCCACGAGGAGATCGCCACCTCGCTCGGGATTCAAGCAGGAACGTCGAAGGCCCAGTTGAGTCGAGCCCGGGCCAAGCTCCGCCGGGCGCTGGCGGCCTTCGCGGGAGAATGGGTGACACGATGACCGATGATCGGTTGGATGAACGGCTGAAGCAGGAGGCGCGGGCCTACCGGGACCCCCCGGAAACGCCCCGCGAGGAGATCTGGGCGCGGGTTCAGGCCGCCCGCCGGGCCAGCCCCCGGGCCGAACGGGGCCGCCAACTCGAGTTTCCGACGACTCGGTCCACGTCGTGGCGGCGGGGTGGCGTGGCGCTCGCCGCCATTCTGCTCCTCGGCGTCGCCATCGGGCGGTGGACGCCTCGACTGGCCGAAACCCCTGGCCTGGCCGAACGGCCCGTTTCGGCCGCCCGAGCCGAAACCGTGCTGCGTTTTGCCGCCGTGGAGCACCTCGGCCGGGTCGACGCGCTCCTGACCGACTACGAGACGGGCCGGACCACCGCCGACTTCCAGGCCACCACCCGGGCCCTCTTGTCCAGGACCCGACTCCTGCTCGACTCGAAGCGGTTGACCGACCCCTCGATGCGAAAGCTCCTCGAGGATCTCGAGGTCCTCCTGATGCAGGTGGCGCAGCTCCCCGGGACCGGCCCGGCCGAGGAGCGCGCGTTGATCGACGAAAACCTGGCCGAACAGGCGATCCGCCCCCGACTCCGGAACGCGATCCCGTCCGGACCGGCGGCCTAACACATAGATGAGGGAGATGGCAATGCGAATGGGAATGCTTCTCGGTATCGCGGTGCTCGCGACGCCAACCGTGGCCACCGGACAGCGGGCCGAGTCCCGAGCCCTGCGTCACTCGGTCGAGGCCCTGACCGAACAGGCCCTCCAGCTCGGCCAGGAGGCCGCGAGCCTCGGCGGCCTGATGTCACTTCGCGGCCTTGGCGCCCTGAGCGCCCTGAGCGCCCTCGGGCCCCAGAGCCAGCATCTCGCCGGCCTTGGCGAAGGCTTGGCCTGGAACTTCGGGCGCCGGGCCGAGCCGGCGGCGCCACCCCGCGCCTGGAACGACCAGGACCCGGCCGATTCGCTCTACCGTGAGGCGCGCCTGGCCCTCAACCGAAGCAACTATACCAAGGCCGCGTATCTCTTCAGCCAGATTTACGATCGCTACCCGAAGTCGGACTACGCGGCCGACGCGTACTACTGGGAGGCCACGGCCCGCTATCGGATCGGCTCGACCAGCAGTCTGCGGACGGCGCGCCAGGTTCTCGATCTCCAGCGGGAGGCATTCCCGGAGGCCCGGACCCGGGAGGATGCCAACGAACTGATCGCCCGCATCAACGGGCAGCTGGCGCGGCGCGGCGACGAGGCGGCGACCACCGAAGTGCCGGCCGCGGCCGAGAGCGTGGCCGGAGGGCGAAACTCCAGCAGCGCCGCGGCGGCCCGGGATGCGGCCCGCGCCGAGGAAGATCGGGCCAGGCGGGGGACCCGGGGGCGGAGCGGTTCCGCCTGCCGGGACGACGACGACGACGAGAAGATGGCCGCGCTCAACGCGCTCCTCTCGATGGACGAAGACCGGGCCCTCCCGATCCTCCGCAAAGTGATGGCGCGGCGGGACGCGGGCTCCGAATGTCTGCGGCGGAAGGCCGTCTTCCTGATCTCCCAGCACGAAGGGAACGAGTCGGAGTCCCTGCTCCTCAATGCGGTCCGGTCCGACCCCGACAACGAGGTCAAGCAGCAGGCCATCTTCTGGCTCGGCCAGTCGGGCGGCGAACGGGCGGCGGCGGCCATCGACTCGATCCTCCGGACCTCGACCGACCCCGAAGTCCAGGACAAGGCGATCTTTGCCCTTTCGCAGAACGAGTCCCCCCGGGCGCTCCAATCGCTCCGCGACTTCGCCATGAAGACGAACGCGCCGTCCAACCTCCGCGAAAACGCGATCTTCTGGCTCGGCCAGTCGGGCAAGGGCGACAACGTCGAATTCCTCAAGTCGATATTCCGGACGGTTCGAGAGGAATCACTCAAGGACAAGATCATCTTCTCGATTTCCCAGGCCGGCGGCCCTGGGGCCCGGCAGTGGCTCACCGAGGTGGCCACCGCCTCCGGCGAGGACGTCGAGATCCGCAAGAAGGCGATTTTCTGGCTCGGACAGTCGAGCGGGGCGGCGTTGCCCGAGATGCTCTCGCTCTACGACCGGTCCACCGATGCCGAGATCAAGGACGCGCTGATCTTTGCCTACTCGCAGCGGCGGGACCGGGCGGCGGTCGACAAACTGATCGACATCGCCCGGAACGACAAAGACCGGGAACTCCGAAAGAAGGCGCTGTTCTGGCTCAGCCAGTCGAGGGATCCCCGAGTGGCGGAGATCCTCGAAGACATTCTCTCGAAGCCATGAGCGGGGGTCCCATGAGAGCATTGCTGCTGATCGTGGCGGCGGCGGGCGCGGGATCGACCCTGGCCGCTCAATCACTGGCTCGTCGGATCCAGGCCGCTCCCGACGGCGAGGTCCGGTTCGCGTTCGCCGGCCGGGAAGGCCTCTGCGGTGACGGCGAGACGTTCATTCGCGACCGGACCCGTGACAACTACGTCATGATGCGGAGCTGGTCCGGCAAGCGCCGCGATCGCGACGAGCCCTGTGACGAGGGCCCGGTTCGGGTGACCCTCAAGGTGAGTTCCGGGGTCGTGCGCGGAGCCCGGGCGGCGGTCGGCGGCGAGTGGCGCCGAAGCGGACCCGCGGTGACCGATTTGGGAACCGTCGGAGCCGCCACGGCCGCCCGAACCCTGGTCGAACTCGCTCGGACTACCCGAACCAGCGCGGGCGACGACCTGATCTTCCCGGCCACCCTGGCTGACACCGACAGCGTGTCGATCTGGCCTGACCTGTTGTCGCTCGGGCGCGACAAACAGGCGCCGCGGTCGAGCCGGAAACAGGCCGTGTTCTGGGTCAGCCAGGCGGCCGGCGACAAGGCGGCCGCCGGCCTGGCCGAAATCGCTGAGGACGACGACGAGGACCGGGAGATCCGGGACCAGGCGGTCTTTGCCCTCTCTCAGCTGCCCGAGGACGAAGGGATCCCCATTCTGCTCCGGGTGGCCAAGTCCAACCGGGACCCGCAGGTCCGGAAGAAGGCCATGTTCTGGCTGGGCCAGTCGGAGGACCCGAGGGCGTTGGCGCTGTTCGAGGAGATTCTGAGCAAACCCGAATAGGCCCCGGCGGGGCGACCCCGGAGCGGATTCAGGCATCCAGTTTCAGGAGCGCGGCGGGGGTCCGGAGCCAAGAGCCCGGGCCCCCGCCGCCGTCATGGCGGCCCCTATTGGCGTCCAACCGGGGTCGGAGTTAGCTATATGAGAGTCCCTGTCAGGGTGGCGCGAACCCTGCAGGTCCATCTGAAACGGGGCACCGCCGGGCGGTGCCCCGTTTGGCCCAGACGGGAGCAACGAAATGCGACGGAAGCACCTGATGGCGGCGCTCGCGGTACTCGGCCTTCCCGTGGTTGCCGGCG
Organism: uncultured Gemmatimonadota bacterium; assembly: GCA_902826755.1. Classification (GTDB taxonomy): domain Bacteria; phylum Gemmatimonadota; class Gemmatimonadetes; order Gemmatimonadales; family GWC2-71-9; genus SHZU01. The sequence continues at coordinate 23,108 of CADEGB010000007.1, read as the reverse complement.
CGTTCCTGCAGCAAAGCAAGAGTCCCAACGACGGCGCCCGACTGTTCGGTCAGGTTCTCCAGCGGATCGAGGAGAACGCGGTCGACTCGCTCGAGCGGGCGGTGATCTTCGAACGCGCCGCCCGGGGCCTGGTCAAGCAACTCAACGATCCGTACGCCGACCTCTACTCACCCGAGGAACTCGCCTCGTTCCAGCGGAACACGCTCCGGAACAACTACGGCGGGGTCGGGATGCAGATCGAGAGCCAGGAAGGCGCCATCATCGTTGCCCGAGTCTTCCCGAACACCCCAGGCGAAAAGGGCGGGGTCATCGCCGGCGACCGGATCCTTTACGTCGATTCGGCTGCCGTCACGGGCCTCCGGCTGGAGCAGGTTTCCCAGAAGCTGCTCGGCACGCCGGGCACCGAGGTCAACGTCACCTTCCAGCGCCCCGGGGTACCGGAACCGATCCGCTCCGCGTTCAAGCGGGCCGTGATCCGGGTCCCCGCGGTGCCCTACGCCCTGCTGCTCGACGGCGGGGTCGGCTACATCCCGCTCCAGAGCTTCAACGAGTCGGCCGCGCAGGACGTGGAGCGGTCGCTGATGTCGCTCAAGGCGCAGGGGGCTAAGGCCTACGTCCTCGACGTCCGCGGCAACGGCGGCGGCAGTCTCGAGCAGGCGCTCGAGATCGGTAACCTGTTCTTCAAGCCTGGTGCTGAGCTCGCGGCGGTCCGGCACCGAGGCCGCACGCCCGAGATCTACCGCGCCACCCGTCCCTCGGTGGTCGACTCGACCCCGGTGGTGGTCCTCGTCGACGGCTATAGCGCTTCGGCCTCCGAGATCGTGGCCGGCAGCCTCCAGGATCACGACCGTGCGCTCGTGGTCGGGACGACGTCCTTCGGGAAGGGATTGGTCCAGACCTTGTTCCCGCTCGATGGCGGCTGGGCGATCAAGATCACCACCGGCAAGTGGTACACGCCGAGCGGTCGGTCCATTCAGGCCGACCACGACCGCCTCGGCGATGAGCGGTTCGTCGAATACGACGAGGAACAGGCTGCCGACTCGACCAAGCGGAAGCGCCCCGTCTTCAAGTCCGACGCCGGTCGGACCATCCTGGGCGGCGGCGGGGTGACCCCCGATGTCATCATCACTCCGGACACCCTCTCCACGCCGGAGCGGGATCTGGCCCGGGCGTACGGGCCGCAGCAGTCCCAGTGGTACGTCGCCCTCTACAACACGGCCATTCAGTACAAGAGCGGGGTCAAACCCAACTTTGCCGTCGAGCCGGCCTGGCGGGAGTCCTTCTGGTCGAAGCTCCAGAACGCCAAGGTCAACGTGACGCGGGCTCAGTTCGACGCGGGATCGAGCCTGGTCGATCGCTCCCTCGAAACCTGGGTGTCGCGGCTGGCCTTCGGCGATTCGACGGCGTTCCGCCGCTCGGTCCGCCACGATCGCCAGCTCAACACGGCGCTCGACTATCTCCGGCGGGCGCCGAGCCAGCGGCATCTGCTGGCCCTGGCGCCGGCGGAGGGCAACCGCGGGAACTGAACCAAACGAAGAGAACGACTGAGGTGAGGAGGGGGTGGGCCACGGCGGCTCACCCCCTTCGTGTTGGGGTCAATCGAGGGTTCCGCTCCGGATCCGCTCCTCCGCCAGACGATCCGCCGCCTCGGACGGCGGCACCCGCTCGGTCCGGGCCCGCTCCAGCACCATCAACGTGGTGTCGTAGATCTGATCGACCCGCGCCGCCGCCTCGGCCGCGGTAACCTTGAGTACTTCCACCGACCCGCCGAACGTGACGCCGCCGGCGTTGGCGACGTAGTCGGGAACGTAGAGGATCCCCTTGTCCGCCAGCACCTGACCATGGCGCGGTTCCAGCAGCTGGTTGTTGGCCCCTCCGCAAATGATGGCGGCGCGGAGCGCGGCGATGCTGGTATCGTGGAGGATGCCGCCCAGCGCGCACGGAGCAAAGACATCGGCCTCGACGGCATGGATCCGATCCGCCGGTGCCTCGGTGGCCCCGAACTCGGCGACGACCCGGCGGACCTTGGCCCCGTCGAGGTCGCTCACCACCAGCCGGCCGCCGACGGCGGCAATCTGGCTCGCGAGGTGATAGCCGACGTTGCCGCAACCCTGAAGCGCCACCGTCTTTCCCTTCAGGTCGTCGGAGCCCCACCGGAACGCCGCGGCCGCTTGCATCGCCCGAAACACGCCCCGGCCCGTGTGCGGTGAGGGATCGCCGGAACCGCCGGCCCGTCCCGCCACGAAGCGGGTGGTCTCCGCCATGATCTCCATGTCATCGGGGGTGGTCCCCACATCCTCCGCGGTGATGTAGAGCCCGCCGAGTCGCTCGATGAAGCGGCCGTGGGCGCGGAGGATCGCTCGCCGGTCGACGGCGCCGGCGGACCCCATGATGACCGACTTGCCGCCGCCCAGCGGAAGCCGGGCCAGCGCGTTCTTGTACGACATCCCGCGGGAGAGCCGGATCGCGTCGACCAGGGCCGTCTCCTCGCTGGGGTAAACCCACCAGCGGGTCCCGCCGACGGCCGGTCCGAGCGCGGTGGAGTGAATGGCGATGATGCCGCGATATCCGATGTCGGCGTCGGAGCAGAGGATCAGCTGCTCGTGGCCGAGCCAGCCGAGTTGTTCGAAGAGATTCATCGTCGGTCCGTAGTACCGGTGAGGAGGCCGTGCCGGATTCGGGCGGCCTTGAACGAGGCGCGTCGGTCGTACTCGAGGCGACCTTGGGTCACGACCTCGGCCCGAACGGTGAGGCTCAGGGTCTGCTCGGCCCCGTTCCGGCGGATCGACACCGGGATCCGTTCGCCGATTCGAGCTCGATAGCGAGCCCGGAATGCCGCGCCGAAACTCGGGTCGATCGTGAGGTCGCCGATGGCCAGGAGCTGGTCGCCGGGTTGGATCCCCGCCTCGGCCGCCGCCGATCCGGGCGCGACCGTTGTGACGATCTCCCGGTCCTCGACGGTGGCGGTCCCGACGCCAAGGCGGGGTTCCCTGATGCTGTCGACCACATAGCGCAGGCCGGCGAGGGGGCCCACGGTGGCCCAGGGGAACGGGTCGCGTCCGTCGATGTACCGGCGGGCAAACTCGGCGAAGACGTCCTTGCCAGCGGTGGCGGTAACCTGGCGCCACCAGTCTTCGGTGGTGAACCCCTTGCCGGTCCGTCCGTGGCTCCGATAGAGCGCCCGAAGAACGTCGTCGAGCGACCCGGCGTTGTCGCTCGCGTCCCGAATCAAGATGTCGAGCAGGAGGCCGGCCAGCGATCCCTTGGGGTAGTAGATCGTGCCGGTGCCGTCCGTCGGTTGAATCCAGGTCGAGAGCGAGGCGTCCTCGAGTGCGATCGTCGGCACCTGGCTGACCTCCTCGATCTTGCCGCCGGTGACGTCGAGGAAAAGGCTTGAATCGATGACCGCGCCGCGGATCAGAGCCAGATCCGCGTAGTAGTCGGTGATCCCTTCGCTGACCCAGAGCAGCGTGGTCGGCTGGGGCCGGTCATACCGGTAGGGGACCATCTCGGCGGGACGGAGCCGTTTGACGTTCCAGGCGTGGAAGATCTCGTGCGCGGTAATGGAGGCCAGGATCGGCGAGCCGATGAACCCGGGGTTGTAGATCCCGACGTGGGAGTTCTGGTGCTCCAGCGCGCTCCCGCCCCCATACGCCGAGTCGAAGACCAGCATGGTGGTGTAGTGCGGCCACGGCGTCTCCTGAAACACCCGAGCCATGGCGGGCACCATGGTCTGCAATTGACTCCAGAGCATCCGGCGGGGCGCACCGGCCAACGCCCCCGCGGGATAGGATGCCACCCGGTGGACGAGCCCGTCGATCCGGGCGCTGTCGACGTCGATGTTGCCGATGAAGAACGGCATGTCGACCAGATCGTGATAGGTCCTGGCGTCGTACGCGCCGGGGCCTGTCTGGTTCATGCCGGTGGCCACCTTCCACCCCGGTTCCGTGCTGACGGTGACGGCAGCGGGGAAATCGAGGTCGGCCCCTTCGGGGTAGAGAAAGACGTTGGTCCCGTTGACGAGGAGGAAATCCGGCCGCGACCACGCCATCGCGTTGTCGAGGGTGTCGGCCGTGAACGCAAAGGACACCGACACCGGGCCGGCGGCGGGCACTCGAACCCGCCAGGTGTCGTAGTCGGTTTTGTCCCAACCGAGAGCGGTCGACCCCTGACTGGCGCCGAACCGGGACACGTGGCGGGCAAAGTTGCTGATTTCGTAGGCGCCGGGCGTCCAGGCGGGCAGCGAGAGCTCGACCGAGCCGGGGGCGGTCGCCGTGAACGACATCGACACGTCGAGCGTCCGAACGGCCGCGGTGGCTCGGGTGAACGACAGGCGGTACCGGACGTCGGAGACCTGCGCCCCGACCGGATCCGGAGGCGAGGCGAGGCCCATCAGGACCCCAACCGCGAGCGCAAGTTTCACCGACACGAGGACCTCGGAGGTTGCCGGAGTGGCCCCAATGTAGCGGGGCCTGGTTCGAGCCGGCCACCCGGACCAACGGTCACGGTTCGAGCGGGACCGCCAGGAGCACCGGGGGGCGGAGGACTACCTGGGGCCGCCGTTTGCCGTCGTCGTCGTACTTCTCCCACTGGCTGTTGGCGACGTACACGAACCGGTTGCCGACGATGGCGCCGATCGTCGGCTCGTCGGCGACCGGGAGGTGGCGGTCGAGCACGTCGAGGGCCACGACGCGATCGCCCCGGGGCGAGAGACGGAACCGGACCACCCGGGCCGGACTGAAGCCGTTCTGCACCCCGATGATCGAGCCTCCCGCCCGGGCGATCCCGTCGAGGCCGAGGGTCGAGATCCCGCTCGGCGCCGCGATGGGAGCCACGGCCCCGGTACCGGGATCGACCCGGAGCAGGCCGTGGGAGTAGTCCGCGACGTAGAGGTGGCGGCCGTCGGCGGCGATGGCGAGGCCCTGGAGCGACCGGAAAAAGCGGTGGCGGAGCCGTTCCTCGAGGACGAGCCGGCCCTCGACCAGGCGCGCCTGGAAGAGGATCGGCGACTCGCTGTCGGTCAGAAAGACGCCGCCGGACGGATTGATGACCAGGTCACCGAACAGGTGGGGCTCGGCGGGAGACGCCTCCGCCATGCCTAACAGTTTGCCCGTGGCGAGTTCGAAGGCCCAGACCCGGGCCCGAACGGGATCGCCGGGCCGGTGGTCGAGCATCGTCGGCAGGGTCCGGGTCGTGGCCCACACGATGCCGCGGGTCGCGTCGACCCTGACGCCGAGCACCGCGTCGAGCCGCTCCGACCCGGGCTTGGGATAGTCGACGACCGACCCGTCCGGTCCGATCCGGGCAATGGTCCGACGGCGGATGCTGGCGACGAACCAGGACCGGGAACCGGGATCGTAGTCCATCCCCTCGGGGAAGAACTCGGGATCGGGAATGCCGGCCACGGAGTCGCTCCGGATGAGCGGCGCGATGTTGGCCGCCAGCCGTCGACTGACCCCGGCCATGCCCGGCGCCGACTTGAGCGCGGCAAACACCGGGCGTCCCTCCACGTCGAGGCCGGCGCCCAGATCCGCGAGCCCGCCGAGCCAGCGGACCGTTCCGGCCGAATCGGCCAGGCGGGCCGAGAGATCGGCCGCGGCCACCAGGTAGGCCACCTGCGTGGGCCAGGCGCGGTGAGCATCGGCGATGAGATCACGGGCCCGCGCCAGGTCGCCGGCGCGCTCGGCGGTCACCGCCTCGCGGAACTTGGCCCGCGCCACGGCGGCAAGCGAGTCCGGCTGCCCGACAGCGTCGCCGACGACGCCAAGGAGCAGGCCGATGAGGAACGGAAAGGCCGCCCTCATCGAACGGTCGCGATCGCGACGCCGTCAGGCCTCGAGCCGACCGGGAAATAACGGAGCACGGAGCCGGCCTCGAGGTCGATCTCGGCCACCTGATTGGTGCCCTGGAGCGCCAGGTACGCTCGCCGACCGTCGCGGCCGACAGCGCCACCGACGGGTTGGGTGCCCGCGCCGGTGAACACGGCGGCCCGGCGGGCTCGGGTGGCCGCATCGAACACATAGGCGCTGTCCGCCTGCGGATTCGAAACCACCATGACACCGCCGCCGGGCGCCGCGTTGACGCGGTACGGAAGGCCAAGGCCGCCGAGAGTGTCGATCGGCGTCCAGGACGCGACATCGATGACCGTGACCGTGCCGAGCGCGTTGCTGCCAAGCCAGACCTGCCGCCCGTCGGGCGTAACGGCAATGCCCTCGGTGGTTCGAGACGCCACCAGGGTCCGGGTAGCGGTCATCGACGCCAGGTCGATTTCGGTCACCGAGCCATCCGCGATGTTGGCGGTGTAGGCCCGGCGACCGTCGGCCGGCACGGCCACCATGTGGGAGGTCCGGGCATTGGTTGGCGCCGTCCCGGTGACGACTCCCCGCTCGATGTCGACCATCAGCACGGCCTGGCTCGTCTCGCTGGTGACGAGCAGCCGACCGTCCGGCAGGAAGACCGCGCCGTGGGGTCGCTTGTGCGGACTCAGGTCGATGGTCCGGGCAACGGTTCGACTCGCCAGATCGAGGACGGTGAGGGTCCCTCCCGGCACCTGGGTGCCGTAATCGGTGGCCACCGCCCAACGGCCATCGGCGGAGACCGCGACCTCATGCGGCCCCGCGCCGGTGGGCAGTGTGGCCACCGGCGCGCCCGACGCGAGGTCGAAGACGGTTACGGTGTGATCGGCCTTGTTGGCGACGAGCAACAACTCCGAGCCGACCGGGCCCAACCCGAGCACGACCGAAATGAAGGCGCCGATCATGCCGAAGGCCCCAGTTGGATCCGGGCGATCCGTGACGGGATCCGGGCCGGGGAGGCACCGTAGGCGAGCCAGACGTCGCCCGTGCGCGGATCGATGACGAGGTGCCGCGTCAAGGCACCCTGACTCGGGAGCGGAACCATGCCGAACGTGTTCGTTCGGGGATCGAATCGGAACGCGGCGTCCGCGGCGCTGGTACCGAGCCAGATGGCGCCGGAGCGATGGTCGACCCGGGCGATGTACGGGGTGGCACCGGCCACCGGCAACGGATACTCGGTGAACACGCCGGTGGCGGGGTCGAACCGGACCAGGGCATTGGTCGAGTAGGCCGGAATCCAGAGCACGCCGCGGGCGTCGATATCGAAACGGCGGGGACCGCTGAATGTGGTCGGCAACTGGTGGGCTCGCGACCGCCCGGTGCGGGGATCGAACTCGACGAGCCGATTCCCCTGCAGCTCGGACACCCAAACCCTGCCATCGGGGCCGATTCGCTGTTCGTACGGAATCGGGCCCCCCGGAACGGAGGCCATCGTCGGATGCGGGGTCAGATCGTGGATCGCCACCTGGCCCGTGCCCGGGTCGATGACGCCGATCTGTTCCGGATCACGGGTGAAGTGCCCGTTGAACCAGACCCGCCCGTCGCCCCCGACCGCGATGCTGTGGGGGTACATCCCGATGTCGAACAAGCGCCAGTCTTTCCGGGTGGGGTCGTAACGGCCGACCTTGCCCGGGGCGCCGAGCAGCACCCACCAGGCGCCGGCGCGATCGAGTTCGACGGCGCGGGGATTGGCGCGCTCGACCGGAATCTCGATCCGCTCGAAGCGGGCCGACTCAGCGTCGAGGCGATACATCACGTGGCTCATCATGCCGGTGACCAGGACGCCACCGGCGCTGTCGATTGCCACGTCGTGCGGCAAGTCGGTGGCCACCGGGGTGTCGAACTCGGTGACCGTGGCCGGCACCACCGGCGGGAGCGGCGTCGGTGGCGCCGGCGGTCGAGCCACCCCGGCGCCGAGCCATCCGGGGACCGAAGGCTCCTCGGCCCAGGCGGAAATGACCGGGAAGTTTGATCGAGGCCCCGCGTACTGGAGCATCCGCTTCACCACCTCGGCCCAGGCATCGGTACCGCGGGGTGAGCCGTTCAAAAGGGCCCGCGAGTCGTCGAACTGGTGACATCCGGTGCAATCGAGAATGAACCGGCGACGGGTCTCGCCGTCGGGCAGGCGCGCCAGCCAGTCGGCGCTCGTGCGCCGGCGACGCGGCTCCCGCGTTGGCGCGAGCGTCAGCACCGGCGAGCCTTCGGCCGCCGCCTCGGCGGCCCAACGGCCGTCGAGGGTCATCGCGACCAGGGTGGTGCCGACGCGATCGACTGGGATGTCGAATCGTCCCTGACGAACCGTGACGGAACGGGTGATTCCGCGGGGCGAGTCGCGCACGGTGACGAGCACGGGCTGCTGGCCGGCTTCGACGGGGATGGCGACGCGGCCGGAAACGATCGGCGGCGGGGTGAACCGGCCCCCCGCCGCGAGCGCGAGCAACAATCCGATAGTGTGGGGCATCCCTGCCCTACGCCCCGCCAACCTCAGGGTTTCGGACTTTTCTGCCGTGCCAACGAACGGTAATACTCCTCCACCATTTCACGATATTGCGGTGGGACGCGGGCCGAGGCGCCGGCGGCCGGGCGCTGGCCACCCTCGTCCCCGAAACGCCGCCAGAGCGAGAACTCGAGTTCCTTGAGGCCTTCGATCAAATCGGTCTCCAGTTGATCGAGGCCACGGACATCACCGAAGGTCTGCTGGTTGTCGAGCTGCCGGAACCGGTCGAGGAGCCGATCGAGGTCGCCGGTATCCTGACCGAGCGTCCGGAGATCGGCCCGGAGCGACTCGGCGGCCTGACGGCGGGCGCGAAACTCGCGCGAGAACTGACGGACGCCGTCGTTGTCGGATCGGCCGCCGGGTTGGTCGGCACGGGCACCAGGCGGGAGGCTTCCAGGATCACCGTTAGGCGGACGGCCGCCCTCGCGGCCCTGACCCTCCGCGCGGCCCCGCTCGCCACCCGTGCCTTGGCCCGGTTGGCCTTGACCCGGTTGGCCCTGGCCCGCCTGACCCTGGCCCGGTTGATCCTGGCCGGTCCGGGATTGACCCGGTTGGTCCTGACCGGCGCGGCCCCGACCCGGCTGTTCCTCACCCGGCTTGCCCTGTCCTGGCTCCTGTCCGGCCCGCCGCTGCGCGGCGCGGGCTCGTTCGGTGAGGGACTCGAGACCGCGAACCAGGTCCCGCGCACGCTCCAGGGCCCGTTCCCGCGTGTTCTCCCCCGAGGACTCGATGGCCCCTGCCGCCTCTCGGAGGCGCTCGGCGGCTTTCTCGAGATTCTCGCCGATTCCCTGTTCGAAGGTCCGGACGTACTCGGGCGATCCCCGTTGGAGCAGGGATTTCGAGAATGCCAATTTGTCCCGGACCCGATCGGCCCGGAGCCCTTCGGCGGCCTCGGCCAGCTTCCGCGCCGCCGCGGGCTGTTCCCGGGCGGCCTCGCGGGACAGGCGTTCGGCGTCGGCTTCGAGGCGGTCGACGTCGCGCGCCAGGGCATCCTTCCGGGCGCCTAACGCCTGGAGCCGCTCGGCCCGTTGGCCCCCGTCGGCCGGGAGCGAGGTGGCCTGCTCGGCGGCCTCGCGTTGTTTGTCGCGGAGTTCCTCGGCGCGGGACTGGAGTTCCCGCATGGATTCCTGCCGCCCCTCCGAACGCGCCCGTTCCAGTTGCCGGGTGGCGCTCCGGAGTCGCTCCAACGCCGATCCGCCCTGGGGGGCCCCGGTCTCGCTGTTCGACGACGCGGCTCGCCGCATCTGCTCGGCTGCCTCCTGGAGCCGACGGGCCGCGTCGGCCATGCCCTGGTCGTTCTTTTCGCGGGCCAACCGTTCCAATTGGCGGGCCGCCTCCTCGGTTTCCTGAGCCAACTGGCGCTGGCTCGAACCACCTCCACCGCCGCCCCCGCTCTGCCCGGAACGGTTCCGCATCGCGTCGGCCATCCGCTGGGCCCGCTCGTTTTCCTGCTGTTGCCGGCTGGCGAGTTGGCGGAGCCGCTCCAGGGTCTCGTCGAGCTTCCGTTCCGCCTGCTCGCCCTGCTCCCGCTGGACCGACTCGTCCTGGTTGCGACGCTTGTCGGTCTCCCACTCTAACCGGTGGGCCAGCTCCTCGGCGTCCTGTTGGGCGACTACGCCGCCTCCCCCACCACCCTGCGGTTGGTCCCGCGAAACCTGAACCTCGCGATAGGCCGCCTCGGCCCGCTGGAGATGCTGGAGCGCCCGTTGCGCCGGGGTCAGCGCCTCCCGGGGTCGCTGGCGGCCAAGCTGTTCCTCGGCTTTCTGGAGCTGGATCGACGCGGAGTCCAGCTCTCGGGCGATCGTCAGAAAGGTCGAATCGATGCTCGCGACCTGGCGCTGGCGCATCCGGGTCGTGAGACCCGCTACGTCCTCCCGAAGCCGGCCTTCGCCAATCGCGAGGGTCGTGACGTTTTCCCGGAAACTGGCGGCCTGCGTCGTGCTGTCGCGGAGCACGTTGAATGCGCCGACCACGATCTGCCGCTGCCGCTCCGAGAGCCCCTCGGCCGATTCGGCCCCGCCACCGCCACCGCCGCCACCCTGCTGTTCAGCCTCGCGATACGTCTTGTCGAACGGCCGGACCTCGAAGAAGTACATGTCGCTCTTGCCGGCCTGGCCGGCGCCGTCGACGGCCTCGGCGTAGTACGACACCAGATCTCCCGGCGCGAGTGACCATTCTTCGAGGAAGAACGTGTGCGCGGCCGAGAGGTCTTTAAGGGCTCGGACGGAAGTGTCGGCGAGGGCAATGACCTGCTCGGCACCCCCGTTGACCGTAACCCGGAGCACCAGCTTCCGGACCCCGAAGTCGTCGGTCGACTCGATCTCGGCGGTGACCTCCTCGATGCTCGACACCTTGGTATCCCGGCCCGGGGCGGCAACGCGGACCGTCGGGGGTGCGTCCTCGAGCGCATCGATGGCGTATTGGAGTCCGGTGACCCGACGGCCATCGGCGGTTTCGAGATCGACGCGGTAGAACGCGTCGGCGGACACCTTGAAACGGGCCGACCAGCCGCCGCTCGGCGTCGCCGTCATCGGGATCGGCGCCTGACCTTCGACCACCAGGGTCGCCGACGCGGCCGACCGGGTGGTCACCGCCTCGAGGAGCACCGAACTTCCGGTCAGGACCGCGAGGTCGCCCGCCTCCTCGACGGTTTCCGGCGCCAGACCCGCATAGGTGGGGAACTGAATGGTGGCCGTCGTCCGGGCCACCGCCGGCAGGTCGACCACCGTCAGGCGATAGCCGGCTGAACGAACCCCCTCGGATTCGACGAAGTACTCGGTGTTGCGAGCCAGATCGAAGAGGCGGGAGGAAAACCGGCCGAGGGCGGTGTCACGCGCCATCGGCAGCCGCTCCCATTCCGCCGTCGAGTCGCTGCGGAAGACGAGTTCGGCGGCCTCGCTGGAGAAGCCGTTCAACTCGGCGGCGATGTCGACCCCACCACCCCGCGGCACCTCGGCGTTCCCGGGCATCACCGCCACCAGGAAACTTGGCGTGGCGACGACCGGTCGCCAGGGATTGACCAGGGTGGCGGTGGCGTCCCGAAACCCGGCCGGGCCAAACACCGCCAGGGCGAGGGAGCCGAGGGTGAGCGCGCCGACCAGGCCACCGGCCCGGCGGACCCGGTCGCGCTCGAGATGGCGGCCGTCGTCGACAGCGTCGAGTCGGCGCCGCGCGACTTCGAACACCCGAGCCGCCAGACCGGGCGCCACCGCCGTGTCCCGCTCGGCGCTGAGAGAACTGACGAGCGCCTGCGCCAGCGACGGCTCCCGTTCTTCGACGTAGAGGGCGACCTGATCGAGGTCGGGGCGGCGGCGGCGCCACCGGACGAACAGGACACCGGCGAGCCCCGCCAGACCGAGGCCGAGCGCCCATCGCGCGGCCGTCACCAAGTCGGGCCGCGACCGAACCATCGGCCAGACCAGAGCCCAGAGCACCAGGAGCCCGGCAACCGTCACGACCAGCGGGACCAGGGCTTCGAGCGCGAGGCGGAGGCGCCAGCGCCGCCGGACCTGATCGAGGGTGAGGTGAATCCGGTCGCGATCCGTCATCGGGTCCCTCCCGCCATCGGGGTCCGCCGCTCCAGCCGGGCGGCATAAACAGTCTCGGCGCCCAGGAGCAGCAGCGCAAGCGCCAGGAGCCAGCCCCACCAGGACTGCCGGCGCTCCTGCTCGACGGCGGTCAGCGGCGCCACGGTGGGGGCCGCGGTCGAATCGGCCGGCGACTTGAGTTGCGCCAGCACCTCGACCGGATCAGCGGCCGAAAGATCGGATTCCGCCGCCGCCGGATTGACCAGAAACCGGTCCAGCGGCGTGGCGGCGAGATCCGATCGGACCTGGTAGTCCCCGGGGAGCTCTAGGGTCAGGGTTCTGCCGGCGCTGTCGGGCGCCAGACGCTGATCGGGTCCACTGGGGCCACTTACCGTCAGGGATGCGCCGTTCTCCGGAAGGGTCACCGTCTCTCCGACCGAGTACCACCGCTTCGGATCCTGGATCAATCCGGCAGTCACCACCAGCCGCTGGAGGAGCGGCAGGAAGACGGGTTGCAGCGGGAAGTCACTCCAGAGAGCGGATCCGGTCGTGGCCATCAGGTAGACCCGGCCGGCTCCCAGGCGCCCTTCCACGATGGCCGGGCGGCCATCATCGAACCTGGCGATGACCCGGGCCGCGGAATCGGCGGTCAATTCCCGGTAGCGAAAGAACCGGGCGGCGCCGAAGTCGGAGGACAGCGCCTCCTTGAACGGTTCGAAGATCGGATGATCACCGTCGAGTTGGCCGAGACGCCCGCCACGTTCCGCGGTCCGATCGATCGTCCGACCGACTTTGGCCGGGAGCCAGGGCGCGGTCGGTCCGACGCCGCGCGGGCCGGCGATGAGCACCAGACCGCCACCTGCCGAAACGAACGGTTCGAGGGCGGCAAGGCCGCGCGGCCCGAGCCCGCCGAGATCGGCCACCACGGCCACCCGGGCCCTGGCCAGATCAGCGGCGATCGGCGCCGGGCCGCGCCGCGTCGTCACCGCGAGGGCCGGCGCTCGACTGATGCCGAGGGCCTGTTCGAGGTAGACGGACTCCTCAGCGCCGCCGCCAGGGGATAGCTGGAGCAGGATGGGAACGCCCGCCGCGCTCGCGAGGGAAAATCGGAGCGTGTCGTCGGCCACCAACGCGTCTGGCTCGAGCGCCACCAGCCCGACGGCATCGCCCTCGGCGATCCAGACTGGCTCGAACCGGGCCCGGGCCGCGGCATTCGGGCCGAGGGTGACGGATGTCGTGGCAAGGGTCCGCCCGTTCACGATCAGCGCCGCCTTGACCGCGCGGCCCGCGTCGCCTTTGGCGGCGATCTGCGCGCCAACCGTGAGCCGACTGCGGCGACCCTCGGCGCGACGATCGACATCGACATCCCCGATCCGGGCGTTGCCGGGATTCCGCTCGGCCACCGACGCAAACCGGAGCGCGGCGCCGGGAACCCGTTCGATCGCTTCGAGCCCGGTCAGGGCATGGCGTTGGAGATCGGACACGACCACGATCTCGACCACGAGCCCGCGAGCCAGGCCCGCCACCTCGCGAGCCGCTCGGATGGCCGGGGCCAACCGGCCGCTCTTTCCGCCGGGGGCGAGGGTGGCCAGGCGCGCGCGGGCGGCGCCGGCGCCCGCCTCCAGCGGCGCGATGATCTCCGCCGTTTCGTCGAACGCGATCAGCGCGGCCCGATCGCCGGTTCCCACGGTGGCGAGGACGGCGGCCACCGAATCGACCGCACGCTCCCAGACGCCCCGATAGCTCATACTCATGGAGCGGTCGATCGCCACGATCACGGCGCGGCCGGCCGTCCCCACCGTCGGGCGAGCATCCTCCCGACGCCAGAAGGGTCGGGCAAACGCGGCGACCAGCGCCATCACCGCCAGCGCCCGAAGGAGCAGCAGGATCGGATGGGTGATCCGCCGCCGTTCCGTCGTCCGATGGGGCACCTTCCGGAGAAACATCAGCGACGGGAACCGGATCGGCTCCCGTTTCTCCCGCTGGCGGAGGTGCACCAAGATCGGCACCACCACCGCGGCCAGGCCCGCGAGGAACGCTGGAACGAGCCAGCCGAGTCCCATTCAGCGCACCCGCTGCAGCGCTTCGCGCCGATGGAGATACTGATAAAGAGCGGCGTCGAGCGGCTGCTGAGTCTCGACCCGATGGTAGTCGACTCCGACCCGCGCCAACTCGGTTGACAGCTGCTCGAAATGGGCCTCGATCGCGGTCTGATACCGCTCCCGGAGCGTTTCCGGAACCACGGAGAGGCGTTCGCCGGTCTCGAGGTCCTCGAAGCTGGCCGCCTCGTCGTAGGGCAGCGATCGCTCCGCGGGGTCGACGACGTGGAAGGCGATCACGTCATGGCCTCGCACCCGGACCTGACCGAGGGCCTGGCGCACGAACTCCGGCGTGGCGTACCAATCCGAGATGAAGACGGTGATTCCCGACCGGCCAAGCAGCTCGGTGATCGCGTCATTGGCGTCGATCCCGCCGCCGCTTCCCTCGGGGCTCGCTCGTTCGAGACTGTGGAGAATGAGCGAGAGGTGCCGGGTGGATGGCGGCACGTACAGCCGGATCCCCTCGGCATAGAGCACCAGTCCGATCCGGTCGCCCTGGCGTTGCGAAAACCAGGCAAAGGCCGCGGCCAGCATTCTGGCGTACTGGAATTTGGTGACTCCCGCCGAGCCGAAGTCCATTGAATGGGAGATATCGAGCGCCAGAAGCACCGACACGTTGGTGTCGGCCTCGTACTCCTTGACGTAGAAGCGGTCGGTCCGTCCGTACACTCGCCAGTCGAGTCGGCGGAGATCGTCGCCCGGTTGATACGGCCGGTGTTCCGCGAACTCGGTCGAGTGCCCCAGCTTGGGCGCCCGATGGAGGCCGTGCATGAAGCCCTCCACCACGGTCCGCGCAATCAGCGAGAGATCGCCGATCCGCGCCAGGACCGCGGGGTCGAGCAGCCCCATCGGGGGGGTCCGGCTCATGCCATCCCCGACCGGGGCGTGGGCACGGCGGCCAGCAGCCGTTCGATCAACGAATCGGTGGTGATCCGCTCGGCCTGCGCCTGGAAATTGAGCAGCAGGCGGTGACGGAGCACCGGGACCGCCAGGTACCGGATATCATCGAAACTGACGTGAGCCCGCCCTTCGAGCAGAGCCCGGGCCTTCCCGCCGAGGAGCAGCGCTTGCGCGGCCCGGACGCTGGCGCCGTAGGAGATCCACTTCTTGACGAAGTCGGGCGCGTTTTCGCCTCCGGGCCGCGTCATCCGGGTGATCTGTACGGCGTATTGGACCACCGCATCGGCGACCGGAACCCGGCGGACGAGTTGCTGGAACGCCACCAACTCGGCGCCACTGATGATGTGGGCAAGGCGACCGCCCTGGACGCCGGTCGTCTCGCGGGCCACCCGGATTTCGTCCGCCTCCGGCAAGTAGTCGAGCACGACCTCAAAGAGAAACCGGTCGAGCTGCGCCTCCGGCAAGGGATAGGTGCCTTCCAGTTCGATCGGATTCTGGGTGGCGAAAACGTGGAAGGGTGGCTCGAGGGGATAGGTCTTCCCCTGGACGGTCACCCGCCGCTCCTGCATCGCCTCGAGCAGGGCCGCCTGCGTCTTCGGGGGTGTCCGGTTGATCTCGTCGGCCAGGACCACATTGGCGAAGATCGGACCCCGCATGAAAACCAGGCGTCGCTGACCGGTGGCGGGATCATCCTGGATGACGTCAGTGCCGGTCACGTCGGACGGCATCAGGTCAGGGGTGAACTGGATCCGCTGGAACGAGAGGTCGAGCACTTCGGCCAGTGCTTGGACCAGCAGGGTCTTGGCCAGACCCGGCACCCCAACCAGGAGGCAGTTGCCGCCGGCCAACAGGGCCAGCAGCGACTGCTCGACCACCTGTTCCTGACCGATGATCCGCTTGGCCAACTCGGTCCGGATCCGCGCGCCCGACTGGTGGAGATGGTCCGCCAGGGCGCGGTCGTCGATCGACTCCGGGGCGGGGCGGGAAGGTGTGAGAGTCACTCGTGCCTCGATTAGCGGGTGAGCGCGTAGACGATGTAGTTGACGCCGAGCTTGTACGATTCGTTCGAGAGGTCGATCGCGAAGTAACCCGAGTCGGAGAACTCCCAGTACTCGGCTAGATCGCCGTTGTAGTTGATGGCCACCATCAGCCGTTTGGTGGGATCGTTGTTTTCGAAGACGCCGAGGAACTGGGTCTGAACCTGGGCGTACGGATGGATGTAGCCCTCGAAGGACTCGATCTTGTAAAATGAATCGAAAACCGGATGCTCCACTGGAATCGGAAGCATCCTCGCCTCGGGAAGGACCCGGCGGAGTTGCCCCTCGAGATTGAAGATGTGGTTGCCGGCAAAGTCATCGATGATCAGGAACCCACCCTTTTTCAGGTACGCCTGGAGGCTGGCGACCTCGGGCTCGGTTGGATTCCAGAAACCCGGCTCGCAGAGATCCGCCAACGGATACTTGCATAGCTCCGGATCATCCAATGCGACACTGCTCCTTACCTCGGTTGCGGGCAGCAGGGCGACTCGTCGCTCGAGACTCTTACTGAAGAGTCGTACAGCGAGGCGGCAGTCGT